>ONVN01000094.1 GCA_900321295.1 uncultured Eubacteriales bacterium | reverse complement strand
CTCGCCGCACGCCATCAGGCGAAGGCCGAAGCGGGTCTTGTAAAGGATCACATAGGAGGCAATCAGCAGGAGCACCGCCAGAATCATAAACCAGTTGAATTCATAACCATTCACAATCAGGAAGTTTTTCTTGGCGGCAATATACTGGATCGTTGAGGATGGATTGTTCGGGTTTTCAGCGGTGTTCAGGGCCTTGACAATAACCGTCGCAGCCGCTGTCCCCAGAAGGTTCATGGCTGTGCCGACCAGCGTCTGGTCTGCCTTGAAATCGATGGCTGCCACCGCCAGGAGCAGGGAGTAAAGAATGCCCATGAACATGGCCGCAAGGACGCAGACCACGAAAACCAGCCAGCCGGCGGTTCCTTCAGGCAGGTATTTCATCATCAGGGCACCGCCCAGGGCACCAAACACCATGATGCCTTCCAGACCGATGTTGATGACGCCGGAATGCTCCGAGAAGCAGCCGCCAAGGGCGACCAGCATCAGCACGGAGGTGAAGACAAGCATGTACTGAATCAGCAGAATCATGAGACTTTCCCTCCTTTTGCCTTACGGGCATTCTTCTCTTCATGGATGTCCAGACGCTTGGTGAGCGAGGTCTTGAAGAAGAGCACGAAGCTGCACAGGTAGATGATCAGGGAAGAAATGAAATCGGAGATTTCAGCAGAGTAGACGCGCATGTCCAGGTAGCTTCCGCCGTCCGTGATATGCTGAATGAAGAACGAGGAGAAGATCGTGCCGATCGGGTTCAGGCCGCCCAGGAAGGCAGCGGCAATGCCGTTGAAGCCCATGCTCGGAACGGAGGACTGGGTAACACTCCACTGCTGAAGACCGGTCAGGTACAGCATCGCCGCGCCGATCCCGGCAAGAGCCCCGGCAATGGCCATGGTCAGGACGATGTTCTTCCGGTCCTGCATGCCGCAGTACTTGGCTGCGTTCTTGTTCATACCGGTGGCCCGGAGTTCATAGCCCAGGCGGGTCTTGTTGAGAACAACCCAGACGCCGATGGCCAGCAGGATCGCCAGCGGGAGGGCCAGGCCGACATACTTGTTCTTGTTGAATAGGTTTTCCAGGCCAAGGGAGGGCATGATTGCACCGGGGTTGGCCACGGTGGTGGCCGCGCCATCCACCATCACCAGATGTTTGGAAATCGCATAGGTATAGTTGGAGGTCGGCTCCTTGACGTTGGCAAGAAGCGTGTTGACCAGGTACAGGGTGATCCAGTTGAGCATGATGCAGGAAATGACCTCGTTGACGTTGCGGTAGGCCTTGAGGATGCCGGAGATGGAACCCACAAGGGCACCGGCCAGGATCGAAGCGATCATGCACGGGAGCCAGCCCCAGCCCAGGGCGATGGCGCAGTAGATGCACGCGCCAGCCCCTGCCACATACTGACCGGCAGCACCGATATTGAACAGGCCGACCTTGTAGGCAAAGAGCACGGAAAGGCTGCACATGAGAAGCGGAGCGGTCTTGACGAGCGTCATGCCCAGGTTCTTGACCTGTGTGGCGGGCTTGGAATAAGTCCAGAAGTTTTTGACAATGGCCATGATGGCCTCGCCTGCGCCGGCAGGGTTAATCAGCAGCAGGGCAATATAGCCGATCAGCAGGCCCAGAAGGATACACACGAGCGAAGCCAGCAGCGTCTGGACGCCCGGTTTTCTCAGAAGGGGTGTACGTACTTTCTGCATAATCAGCCCTCCTTCCTTTCGGTATCTCTCTTGGCACCGGCCATATAAAGACCCATTTCTTCGGGTGTCGTCTTCTTGGGATCGAGTTCACCGACGATTTCGCCTTCATACATCACCAGAATGCGGTCAGAGACATCCAGAACTTCATCCATTTCCAGGGAGACCAGCAGCACAGCCTTTCCGGCATCGCGCTGGGCCACAATCTGACGGTGGATATACTCGATGGCGCCGACGTCCAGGCCGCGGGTTGGCTGAACCGCAACGAGCAGGCTCGGATCCTTGTCGATTTCTCTGGCAATGATCGCTTTCTGCTGATTGCCGCCGGACATGGAGCGGGCCTTGGTGACGGAGCCCTGACCGGACCGGATATCATACTGTTCAATCAGGCGGTCGGAATATTGGCGGATGTTGTTTCTCCTCAGGAAGCCCATCGGGCTGGTGAAGTCCCGCTCAAAATAGCGCTGGAGCACCATGTCATCCTCAAGGGAAAAGTCCAGAACCAGACCGTGCTTATGCCGGTCTTCCGGAATATGGCTCATGCCGGAAACACTGCGTGCCCGGATCGTCGCCTTGGTGATGTCCTTCCCCATCAGAACCAGTTTGCCCTCGGAGAGAGGCTCAAGACCTGTGATGCCATAGACCAGTTCCGTCTGGCCGTTGCCGTCAATACCTGCGATACACACGATCTCACCGGCATGGACGTCAAAGGAGACATGCCGGACGGCATCCTTGTGATGCATACGGCTGGCCACGCTCATGTTCTCCACATGGAGAATCACATCGCCAGGATGACTTTCCTTCTTTTCGACATGGAAGTTGACATTGCGGCCGACCATCATGGCCGACAGTTCTTCCATCGTCACATCGGCCGTATTGACCGTGCCGATATACTTGCCCTTGCGGAGCACGGAGCAGCGGTCTGCAACGGCCATGATTTCTGCCAGCTTGTGGCTGATGAACAGAATGGATTTGCCTTCAGCGCGCAGGTTCCGCATGATCTCCATGAGTTCATCGATTTCCTGGGGTGTCAGAACGGCGGTGGGTTCATCAAAGATGAGGATTTCATTGTCGCGGTAGAGCATCTTCAGGATTTCTGTGCGCTGCTGCATACCGACGGTGATATCCGAAATCTTTGCATCCGGATCCACCTGGAGGCCATAACGTTCGGAGAGCTCCACGACACGCTTGCGCGCTTCATCCTTCTTGAGCAGGCCGAACTTGCTGGTCG
>ONVN01000060.1 GCA_900321295.1 uncultured Eubacteriales bacterium | reverse complement strand
GTCTTCTGCTTTTTCAATGGCATCAATATCGGAGCCGAGAAGACGGACACCGAATTCCTTGAGCGTGCCGTTCCGGTCGAGCTGCATGGCAAGCGTGAGACCGGTCTGTCCGCCGAGGCCGGCGAGGAGTCCGTCGGGACGTTCTTTTTCGATGATGCGCCGTACGGTTTCGGCATTGAGCGGTTCAAGGTAGATTTCATCGGCAAGGTGCTTGTCGGTCATGATGGTGGCCGGATTGGAATTGACAAGAACGACGTTGATGCCTTCCTCACGGAGCACGCGGCAGGCCTGGGCACCGGCATAGTCGAACTCTGCGGCCTGGCCGATGACAATCGGACCGGAACCGATCACGAGAACTTTCCGGATGGTATTATCCTTCGGCATGTGCACTGGCCCCCTTTCTGTTCTCCATCATCTCCATAAAGCGGTCAAACAGAAAACCGGTATCTCTCGGACCGGAACAGGCTTCCGGATGAAACTGGACGGTAAAGCAGTTTTTCCCGGGGTAATCAATGCCCTCACAGCTTCCGTCGTTGGCATTGACCCAGGTTTCTGTACCGCCAAGTCCTTCCAGGCTTTCGGCAACAACGGCGTAGCCATGGTTCTGGGAGGTGATATAGGTATGTCCGGTTTTCACTTCACGTACCGGCTGATTGCCGCCACGGTGTCCATATTTGAGCTTCATGGTCTTTCCGCCCATGGCCAGAGCCGTCAGCTGATGCCCCAGACAAATGCCGAAGACCGGCAGGCGGCCGATGATCTGTTTCAGCTGTTCAATGGCAAAAGTGTTCTCTTCAGGGTCCCCGGGACCGTTGGAGAGCATGACACCATCAAAACTCCCCGACAGAACATCAGCGGCCGGGGTGGAAGCCGGAAAGACGGTGACTTCACATCCGCGCTTGACGAGACTGCGGAGAATATTGGCCTTGGCGCCGTAATCCAGAAGGGCGACACGGAAACGAAGGTCTCCTTTGGGCGGGACAACATGCGGCTCTTTGCAGGTCACACGATCAACGACTCCCTGGACACGGTAGGAGCGGAGCGCTTCAAGATCCCCGGGAATCTCATCACAGATGCAGGCATTCATGACACCGCATTCACGGATGGTACGGGTCAGCTGACGCGTATCCACGCCGCAGATGCCGGGAATCCCCTGTTCCTTGAGAAAGGCATCCAGGGTGCCCTGGGAACGGAAGTTGGAGGGCGTGTCGCACAGTTCACGGACCACATAGCCCCGTGCAGCCGGCCGACCTTCAAAGTCTTCCGGGATGACGCCGTAATTGCCGATGACAGGAAAAGTCTGAATGATGATCTGCCCTGCATAGCTGGGGTCGGTTAGAGTCTCCAGATAGCCGACAACGCCTGTGGTGAAGACAGTTTCACCGGTGGTGTCACCCGGCGCACCGATACGCCGGCCTTCATAGACATCTCCGTTTGCAAGCACGAGATAGGCCATATTACACCTCACAGAGTGTTGCGGCCATAACGGCCTTGATGGTATGCATGCGGTTCTCCGCTTCATCAAACACAATGGACTGGCTGCTTTCAAAGACTTCATCGGTGACTTCCATGGCGTCGATGCCGAACTTGTCATGAATCTGCTTCCCGATGGTGGTCTTCAGGTCGTGGAAGGAGGGCAGGCAGTGCATGAAAACGCACTGGGCACCCGCTTTCTGCATGAGGGCAGAAGTCACCTGGTAAGGGAGAAGGTCATGAATACGTTCGGCCCAGACCTCGTCGGGTTCGCCCATGGAGACCCAGACATCGGTATAGATCACGTCGGCATTTTCCACGGCTTTCATCGGATCTGTTTCAAAGGACAGGGTTGCGCCGGTCTCTTGTGCGATGGCCTGGCAGGTACTCACCAGCCGGCTGTCGGGAAAATATTTCTCCGGCGCACAGGCGACAAAGTGCAGCCCCATTTTGGCGCAGCCGACCATGAGGGAATTGCCCATGTTGTAGCGGGCATCGCCCATGTAGACGAGCTTTCGACCCTTCAGCGAGCCGAAATGCTCCTGAATGGTCAGGAAGTCGGCAAGAATCTGGGTGGGATGAAATTCGTTGGTCAGGCCGTTCCAGACCGGAACACCTGCATACTGGGAGAGACTCTCGACGATCTCCTGCCCGAATCCGCGGTATTCGATGCCGTCGTACATGCGTCCCAGAACCCGGGCAGTATCCGGAATGGACTCTTTCTTGCCGATCTGGCTTCCGGAGGGATCCAGATAGGTCGGGTGCATGCCCAGATCGGCAGCGGCCACTTCAAAGGCGCAGCGCGTCCGGGTACTGGTCTTTTCGAAAATCAGGGCCACGTTCTTCCCTTCACACAGGCGGTGGGGGATACCGGCCTTTTTCCTGGCCTTCAGGTCGGAAGCCAAGCTGAGAAGGCCCTCAATTTCTGCAGGGCTCAGGTCCAGAAGTTTCAGAAAGCTTTTCTTATACAGTGACATAGATCCTCCACAAACAATCAAAGAACTTTTGCCAGGAAAGAGCGCAGACGCTCTGTCTGGGGGTTGCTGAAAATCTGCTCCGGGGTACCTTCTTCCTGAATGACTCCGCCGTCCAGGAACAGAACACGGTTGGACACCTCACGGGCAAAACCCATTTCGTGGGTGACCACGACCATGGTCATGCCCTCGGAGGCAAGCTTCTTCATAACATCCAGCACTTCGCCGACCATCTCAGGGTCCAGTGCGCTGGTGGGCTCATCAAAGAGCATGACATCCGGCTCCATGCACAGGGCACGGACGATGGCAACACGCTGCTTCTGACCGCCGGAAAGCTGTGCAGGATAGCTGTCGGCTTTGTCCTGGAGGCCTACGCGTTTGAGAAGGTCCAGGGCCTTTTTCTCAGCCTGCTCCTTGGTGGCCTGCTTGGTGCGGACCGGTGCCAGCGTCAGGTTTCTGAGAATGGTCATGTTGGGGAAAAGGTTGAAGTGCTGGAACACCATGCCCATTTTCTGCCGCATCTTGTTGATATCCGTCTTGGGATCGGTCATGGAGACCCCGTCAAAGGTGATCTCTCCGGCACTCGGGATCTCCAGAAGATTCAGGCAGCGGAGAAAGGTGGATTTTCCGGAACCGGACGGGCCGATGAAGACGACGCACTCGCCTTTGTCCACATGCAGGGAAACATCATGAAGGACCTCGTTGCCCTCGAAACTTTTGGAAAGATGCTTAACGTCGATCACTGGTGCGAAGCCTCCTCTCGAAGATGCCCAGAAGCCAGGTGAAAATCATGACAAGAACCAGATAAATGACGGCGGTTCCAAGGAAGGGATACATGGCTTCATAGGTACGGGAAACAATGGCGCGTGCTGCATACAGAAGCTCTTTTCCGCCGATGACGCTGATCAGGGAAGTATCCTTGAGCAGCACAATGAACTCATTGCCCAGTGCGGGAAGGATGGCTTTGATGGCCTGGGGAATGATGACAAAGCGCATGGTGTCCACATAGTTGATACCGAGACTCCGGCTGGCTTCCATCTGACCGGCATCCACGGACATCAGGCCGCCGCGGATGATTTCTGCCTGATAGGCACCTGAGTTGATGCCCAGAGTCAGGGCACCGACCATGACAAAGTTCTTGCTGGAAGCAAAAATGACGAAACCCATGATCAGTAGCTGCACCATCATGGGGGTGCCGCGGATCACGGTGACATAAACCTTGAAGATCGCGTTGAGAATGCCGAGAATGGGATTCCGGTGCCCGGGACGCTGCTGGTCATGGGCTGTACGGACCACAGCGACAATCACGCCGAGAATGACGCCCAGGAGCAGGGCAAAAGCGGTGACGTACAGGGTTGTGCCGACACCTTTCAGATATTGCTGCCAGCGGTCTTTTTCAATAAATGCCTGATAAAAGTAAACATAGAATTTCTGCCAGTCCGTGACCGCCTCACCGCTGGTTATCAGGGCCTTCCAGGCCGTATACTGCTCCAAAAGAAGCACCTCACCTTCTGTGTAGACAAAGGAAAGGGCGGTGTTACACCGCCCCTTCCGAGAAGGAAACGTCAGTCAACCATGTACTGGTCAATGAGTTTCTGAACTGTACCGTCTGCAATGAGTTCATCCAGTGCCTTGTTGACGGCTTCCAACAGTGCGGTGTTTCCCTTGCTGATGCCGAAAGCGAAATCTTCCGGTTCATAGGTGGTTGTATTCATGACCAGTCCGGGATTCTTGGCAACATAGTCCTTGGCAACCGCGTCATCCATCAGGATGCAGGAAACCTGGTCATTCATCAGGGCCTGGAAAGCAGTGGTGTAGGTGTCATAGGCGACGACGCTGTCCTCGCCGAAATCATCCTCAGCATAGATGTGACCGGTGGTGCCGCGCTGGACGCCGATGCTCTGGTCCTTCAGGTTTTCCATGGTGACATTGTTGGCTTCCTTGGACACGATGCCCTGGGTGATGGTGATGTAGGTGTGGGTGAAGTCATAGACGAGCTTGCGGTCTTCGGTCACGGTGACACCGGAGACGACGGCATCGCTCTTGCCCTGCTGGGCTGCCAGAAGGGCGGAGTCAAAGTCCATGGCATCCATGACCAGCTCCAGGCCGATCTTCTCGCAGATGAGCGCCATAATGTCGGGTTCAAGACCGACGATCTTTTCGTTGTCATCGGTATATTCAAAGGGAGGGAAGTCCGGGCTGGTTGAAATGGTCAGCTTGCCGGCTTCAATGGTTTGAATGCCTTCTGCGGAGGCAAAGGAGACCAGGGAAAGGAGCATCACAGCAGCAAGAAGGGCAGCAAGAATGTTTTTCATGTTTTTTTCCTCCTGTAAATCGTTCATCCGTTATTTATGGAATATCAGTTCTTCTGCTTCTGGTCAACCATGGCCTGAACCTTGATGGGCAGACCGAAGAGATTGATGAAGCCCTGGGCATCTTTCTGGTTGTAGTCGGATTCGCCGAAGGTGGCGATTTCTTCCGAATAGAGGGAATTGGGGCTCCAGACGCCGGCGTTGATCATGTTGCCCTTGTAGAGCTTGAGCCGGACCTTGCCGTTGACACGCTCCTGGGTCTTGTCCACGAAGGCGGAAAGGGCTTCACGCAGGGGGGTGAACCACTGGCCGTTGTAGACGAGTTCAGCGAAGGTGACGGACAGTCTCTGCTTTTCATGCATGGTGAGCTTGTCAAGACAGAGGGTTTCAAGAACGGAATGTGCTTTGTAGAGGATGGCACCGCCGGGAGTCTCATAGACACCGCGGCACTTCATACCCACAAGACGGTTTTCAACAATGTCGAGAATGCCGATGCCGTTGGCACCGCCCAGTTTGTTGAGCTTGAGGATGATATCCTTGGCACTCATCTTCTCGCCGTCGAGCGCAACCGGGATGCCTTTTTCAAAATCGAGTTCCACGTAGGTGGGCTTGTCCGGCGCATCCATGGGCGAAACACCCATTTCCAGGAAACCGGGTTTTTCATACTGAGGCTCATTGCCGGTGTCTTCCAGGTCGAGGCCTTCATGGGAGAGATGCCACAGGTTCTTGTCCTTGGAATAATTCGTCTCACGGTTGATCTTCAGCGGAACATGATGTGCTTCGGCATAATCGATCTCTTCGTCTCTGGACTTGATGGACCATTCACGCCAGGGTGCGATGATGGGCATGTTCGGAGCAAAATGCTTGACCGCCAGTTCGAAACGGACCTGGTCATTGCCCTTGCCGGTGCAGCCGTGACAAATGGCATCGGCGCCTTCCTTGATGGCGATATCCACGAGGCCTTTGCCGATGCAGGGACGGGCCGTGCTGGTACCCAGCAGGTATTCCTCATAGATCGCGCCGGCTTTCATGGTGGGGATGATGTAGTCATCCACGTATTCATCCATGAGATCAAGGATATACAGTTTGGAGGCGCCGGTCTTCAGGGCTTTCTCCTCCAGGCCTTCCAGCTCATCTGCCTGGCCGACGTTACCAGAGACAGCGATGATCTCGGGATCGTTGTAGTTTTCCTTGAGCCAGGGAATAATGATGGATGTATCCAGTCCGCCGGAGTAGGCGAGAACGATTTTCTTGAATTCTTTGCTCATAGGGATTGACCTCCTCAGTCCGCGTGTTTTAGGGAACGATGCGTATTCTACAACGGATAGGAATTCTTGTCAATAATTATTCGAAAATTTTTAATAAATATGCATTCAAAAAACAAAGAATCCCTTTGTAAAACTGAATTATGTACAAAATGGAGCATATCTCCATGCATAAATACATGCATAAAAATCGATTTTATGCATCCAGCGTCACGGAGGAGGTCTGAAGGATATTCATATGGTCTCCGTCCGGAGAGCAGGAGAAGAGCCGGACCCCGGAAGGCAGGGCGACGGTAAACGGGAAAAGCTTTTCGGTCGTGGCCGCACCGAAGGAACCGTCAGGCGCGAGGGCAATCAGGCTGATGGACAGGTCCTTTTCCTCCAGCCGGTCCATCGTCCGGACAAAATCCAGCAGCGCACCTTCCGCTGCTTCCTGAGCGGTCTGGCCGCTGCGCATGCGGGAGACGATCTCATAGGAAAGACAGCCGCGCATAATATCTTCCCCGAGGCCGGTGGCAGCTGCCGCGCCGTAGCGCGTGTCGCAGTAGTACCCGCAGCCGGGAATCGGAGAATCACCGATCCTCCCGGGTTCCTTGAGAAACAGGCCTGAGGTGGATGTTCCGCAGACCATGTGGTTGTGCGAATCAAGACCCAGCACACAGACCGTATCATGCCCTTTATACGGTACGGAAGCCTCGTCTGCCTTCTTCTGTTCGACCGCTTCCTTCCAGCGTTTCTGGGAGGGTTCGGTGCGCATATCCCTGAGGGGAATGCCCTGGGACCTGGCAAACTGCTTTGCGCTTTCTCCGCAGAGCATCCAGTTGGTTTTGCGTCCGCACAGCGCACGGGCCGCTGCCACCGGGCTGGAAACCTCGGTGCAGGAAAGAATTGCGCCGCACTGCAGGGTGTCTCCGTTCATATACGCTGCATCCAGATAAACCTGGCCGTCGATCGCCGGAAGACCGCCGAATCCGACGGATACATAATCCGGGTTGGACTCGACATACTGAATGGCTTCCACCACCGCGTCACCGGCATCTCCGCCCTTCTGCAGGGTCCGGCCGCCGAGGACAAGGCCCTGAAGACTCATTTCCCATGTACCGATCATTGCAAACATACATCATTCCTCCGTATCAAATTGCTGAAGATTCTGCCGCATCTGTCTGAAAATATCCAGATCCGCTTCACGCCAGGCACCTCCGTCCGGCGCGTCAGCGGATGAAAACCAGAGGGTTGTGTGCTCCGGCCAGGAAGGGTCGAAACGCGGAGTGGAACCGGAGAGATGGACCTGCGTACATCCGGTTTCCTCCACAATCTGCACGACATTCTCGGGCCGGATGCCGCCGGCCGGCAGGATTTCCAGGTCGGTGCCGGCGAAACGGATCATTTCTCGCAGTCTCGGAATGCCCTCGACGGCCGTTGGAGCCTGTCCGCTGGTGAGAACACGGGTGACCCCGAGTTCCATCAGCGTTTCAAGGGATTTCCGCCAGTCACGCACCAGGTCGAAGGCACGGTGAAAAACCGTCTGGCATCCGGGAACTGCCCGGACCAGGTCGAGCGTCCGCATACGGTCAATCTCCCCGGATTCCGTCAGAAAACCGAAGACGATCCCGTCGCTGCCTGCCCCGGTCAGAAGCTCTGCATCCTGCTGCATGGCAGAGAAGAGGGTGGTGGAATAACAGAAACCACCTTCGCGGGGCCGGATCATGGAGAGGATGGGCAGGGAAACGGCCCTGCGGCAGGCAATGAGGTTGCCCAGGGAGGGTGTCAGTCCGCCCAGGGTCAGCGCTGTATTGAGCTCAATACGGTCTGCACCGCCCAGGGCAGCCGTGAGAACATCCTCAGGGGAAGCACAGCAGGCTTCAATCAGAATGTGCGATGGCATAAAGGCAGTCGTTCCTTTCAATGGAGAACGTGAAAAAGAAAACAGGTGTGTCTTGCAATAAGCCCATGTGTTTGTTATGATGCACAGACCGCATATGCGGAACGGATTGATATGAGGTGGACCATGCGTTTCAATGGGGGAAGAGGTCGTTCGCTGAAGAACACACTGGTCGGTGACCGGGCATTCTACCGGAAGGTACTCGCGGTGGCAGTACCGATGATGATCCAGAATGCCATCACCAACTTTGTTTCACTTCTGGACAATATTATGGTCGGCCGTGTGGGCACAGAGCAGATGTCCGGCGTGGCGATCGTCAACCAGCTGCTTTTTGTCTATTACCTGTGCATATTCGGCGGTCTGGCCGGTGCAGGCATCTTTACGGCACAGTATTATGGAACAAAAGACCATGAGGGCATTCGCCATACGTTCCATTACAAGATGTGGCTTGCCCTGGGCGTGACAGCACTGGCGGTTGGCCTGTTCCTCTGGAAAGGGGATGCCCTGATTTCCCTGTATCTCAATCCCTCTGACAGTGCAGGGGACCTGGAGGCGACGCGCCGCTGGGCTCTGGAATACATGCGCGTTATGCTGCTTGGACTTCCTGCCTTTATGATGGTGCAGATTTACACATCCACCCTCCGTGAATGCAGCGAGACCAGGCTTCCCATGCGGGCGTCCATTACGGCGGTTCTGGTGAACCTGGTCTTTAACTATATTCTGATTTTCGGACATTTTGGTTTTCCGCGGATGGGCGTTGTGGGCGCTGCGGTGGCCACCGTGATTTCACGATATGTGGAAATGCTGATTGTGGTCATCTGGACCCACATGCACCCGGACAAAAATCCTTATATTGCAGGGATCTACCGCCGGTGGGGAATTCCCAGGGATCTGGTGAAAACCATCACGGTCAAGGGTTTTCCGCTTCTTCTCAACGAAGCACTCTGGTCTTCCTCGCAGGCAATCCTTGTCCAGTGCTATGCCGTCAGGGGGCTGACCGTGGTGGCGGCACTGAATATTTCCTCGACCATCACAAACCTGTTCAACTGCGTCTTTCTTTCCATGGGCAGTTCCGTGGCGATTATCGTCGGACAGCTTCTGGGTGCCGGCAGAATGGAGGAAGCCAGGGACACGGACAACAAGATGATTGCCCTCTCCATTGCCCTGTCATCCCTTGTGGCACTTGCCGTTTTTGCGACAGCTCCCTTTTTCCCGCGCATGTACAACACCGAGGAGGACGTGCGGCACCTGGCAACAATCTTTATGATGATTACGGGTATTTTCATGCCCCAGAACGCCTTTATGAATGCAACCTATTTTACCCTGCGTTCCGGCGGAAAAACCCTGCTGACCTTCCTGTTTGACAGCGTCAACGGATGGGTGGTTTCCATTCCGATTGCCTTCATCCTCTCCAGGTTCACCGGACTGCATGTGGCTTACATCATGATCCTGGTGATGATCGGCGACTGGGGAAAATGCATCCTCGGATTTGTTCTGGTGAAAAAGGGCATATGGCTTCAGAATATTGTGGGAAAATCATAAACCTTCGACTGTCCGGAAACGGACAGTTTTCTTTTGCCGAAACTGCGCGGTGAGAGCGTGCGTTCCGGTTTTGTATTGTAGCATAGTGCCCAATCGTTGTCAGTCACTGTGAAGAAAAAAGCAGAAAAAAAGCGGCATCCTGCTTAAGGATGCCGGCGATACCACGGTTATTCCCTGTCCGGGATTTCAATGATATAACGCTCAAAGCAGTTGATAATGGGGATACCGTTGTAATCCACCATGCGCGGAATATTCCAGCCATAACTCTGATGGACATGACCGTGACACATATACATCGGGTGCCAGGTATCAAGGACTTCCTTGAAACAGTCAAAGCCGTTGTGGGCACGGTCTTCTGCATCACCGTAACCGGTCATGGCGGCATGGGTGACAAAGATGTCCAGGCCGCCGGCTTTTTTCACGCACTTGCGGAATTTGCGCACGCGCTTTGCCATTTCTTTTTCCGTGTACTGATAGGGGCTGTCGGTATATTTCTTGCAGCCGCCCAGTCCGCCGATCCGGATGCCGCGGAAGGTATATACACAGTCATCAATGCTTTCACAGCCCTCAGGCGGTTCCACAAGATAACGGGTATCATGATTCCCGGGAACATACAATACCGGTTTGTTCACCATGGTCACGAGAAATTCGAGGTACTGACGTTTCAGATCGCCGCAGGAAACAATCAGATCAATGCCCTCCACCCGCTCGGGACGGTAGTGGTCCCACAGGGCAGGACATTCCTGGTCTGAAAGAAACAATATTTTCATGATGGTTACCTCCGGCGGATTCAATACGGTGTTCAGCTGTGTGTATTATAAGCCCTGCGGGAAAAAGCATCAAGCCAGACGCTCCGGTGCCTGACCGGAGAAAAGGCAAAATACCCGGGCTCTCAGCCCGGGCAGGAAATGTGCGGAGAATCAGAGCGCGAGGGAGACAGAGAACGGGGAGCGCTTTTCCGTGTTCTCGGCTCCTTTCTGCGGAAGGGCAAGGAGCTGGGTGGTCTCCCTGGACATGGGCAGAAGCTCGTCGAAAGCAGGAATCCGGCCGTCGATGTTATCGCACAGCCAGTTCATCTGCATCAGATCTTCGGGGGTGAAACTGGTGGATTCATCCGAGCGGATGTTGCCTTCCTGGTCAACAATGTTCCCATGGAAGGGGTGAATCGTGCCGCGGGTCAGCCCATCCCGGAGGATTTCCGCCAGCTGGCGTACGCCGTCGGGCAGGGTATTGGCAAGCTCCACATTGATGACGCCGCTGGACATGCCCCACCAGTAGCTGACCGATGTGCCGCGCGGAACGGTGGTATCCCATGCACCGGCCAGAACGGAACGGACCATCTGCTCATAAGTGCGGCCCCAGTTCCAGACATCGGAAGCAAGCGGTGCCATTCTGCCGTCATCCATCATCAGGGAAGTGGACCAGCTCAGGGAGACGTTTCCCGGGGAAGCCACGGCAACGGGATGACCGGAGATGATACGCGCACCGGCATTCTGGAGACGTTTATAGGGATCGCCCTCGAGACAGGACCATTCAAGCTGGATCCTGGCCTTGGGGTTGGTCATGCGCACACCGAGTGCAAAAGCGTTGATGGACGCAGGAACACCGAGAATGGGATAGCGTGCGATGTAACCGATGGGATTGTCTCCGCACATGGCGCCGGCAATGGCACCGGAAATGAACTTGGATTCATGAATCCGGCTGTAATAGGTCCGGATGCCGACATAGGGAACCGACAGAGCACAGACAAGCACCTTGAGACCGGGGTGCAGGGCGGCTGTCTGACGGGCCGGGCCGAGCAGTGTGGGGGCTGTTGCGATGAGCAGCTGTGCCCCGTCTTCCTTTACAGCACGCTCCATCAGAACTTCTGCGGATTCTTCACCGACAATGTAGGTTTTCACACGGACCTGACTGCCGAGCACTTCCTCAAGGTACTTGCGTCCTTCGTCATGCCCTTTGGTCCATACACTGTTTTCAGGACGTGTGACGTGCACAAAGGCTACGTTCAGCGTGCTGTGGGAGATTCCGTCAAAAATACGGCTGACCAGGCTCTTTCCCGGAATTTCAGGCTCCGTGGACACCGTGGGTTCAGAAGGCGCATTATCCGAAACAAACTGAAGATCGGGAATCAGAGGAAGCAGGCGCTTGCGCATATCCGTGATGCCCAGGTTTTTGAGCTGTTCATACGGATAGAGGTCCAGCGCGGAAAGCACCACTTCGCTCAGGGACTGGTCCTGAACATGGGACAGCATTTCCCTGGTGCAGGCTTCACGCATGACCCAGAACATGGACATGAAATCGGCTTTTTCTTCATCCGTCCAGATATGCTTTTCATCAAAGCCCAGGTGCTTTTCAATTTTTGCGATGCAGCCCGGATGGGTGAACTGAAGAGCATAAATGCCGCTGCGTTTGTAGAATTCAAGGAATTCATAATAGGCAACAACAGCCGGGTCATCCGACCAGGTCGGGAAGATGCGTGTTACTTTGCTCGTAATGGACGGCGCACCGTATGAGTGCAGCACGGAGACGCGTTTATGTCCTTCCTGAACATAGAACCGTCCCATATATTCAAAGCAGGAGATCGGGTCTGTGATACCGCTGGTTCCCAGATGGGCATTGCAGAGGGCAATCCATTTTGCGGCAAACTCAGTGTTATCCGGAAGCAGAGGCATAAAGTTGCCGGCAAAGGCAGCCTTACGGCCATCTGCAAGCGTGCCGATGATCAGATCGGTCGGGATTTCAAGAACGCCAAGCTCCTGCCGGGCGGCAGCCATGTATTCGGGACAGATGTTTTCCAGAACCTGCGGGTAAGGGAACTTCCCATGGCCGACTGCGTTCTGATAATATTTCTGACCGCTTCGAAGAGCTGCACGGTATTGTTCAATGGCTTCTGTAGATCTCATAATACTGATTTCTTTATTCCTCCTGGAATATGCAGTCTGTACGGGATTCCGTACAGCGCCATTATAGCCAAAAGAGTCCGGGACGCAATAGGTGAAGTAGCCAAGCATTGACCATTCTCACCATGTTTGACGAAAATTTGTCAAATTACGGATAGAAAAAGTAAAGAATCTGTGAAATCATTCTTCCGGGCATATCCATGAATGACTTGAAGGAAGGAAGAGGTATCGGTGAAAACGCAGGTGCGAAAAAAGCTGTGAGGGCGGCTGCAATTCTGCAGCGCCATCATAGCCGCATCTCAGAAATCAATATCAAGGGTCAGGTAAAGGGTGTAATCCGGGAACGCTTCCTGAAGGGCCGTACGGATGTTTTCAAAGACCGTCCTGCGGTCTTTCAGGTCGAAATCAAGAATGATATCCAGAGTAATGGTACGTTCTTCCGTGTCTGCACGGAAACCATGGATCTGGAGAACGCCGTCAAAACCCATGACAACCTGATTGACTTTGTCGCGGATGGCTTTCGTCTCAGGGGTTGATGTATTGGTGGCGTAGATGCTGATGCTGGTCATGATGATTCCGTGCGCTGCGAAAACGGCCTTGGAGATTCTGCGTTCCATCATGTCAATGGCTTCGGCCGTCATCTCATCCCTGACTTCGACATGAACAGAGCCCACATGACGGTCCGGACCATAGGCATGCAGGATCAGGTCGTAAACGCCAAGCACATCCGAATCTTCTGCAATGGTGTTCTTGATCGCCTGAAGTTCTTCCGGTTCATAGCGCTTGCCGAGGATGTCATCCAGTGTGTCGCGGAGCATTTCGATGCCTGAACGGATAATCACGATGGAGATCACGGCACCGGCATAGGCTTCCAGGGACAGGCCGAAGGCAATATAGATCAGGGCACAGAGGAGAACGGAGGCGGAAATGATCGCATCAAACATGGCGTCTGAGCCGGAAGCTTCAAGAGAAGCACTGTTCACGCGCTTTCCGGTTTTTCTGACATAGGTGCCCAGAAGCAGCTTGGCAACCACCGCTGACGCGATGATGGCGAGGGAGACGACGGAATAATCGGGCTTCTCGGGAGAAAGGATGCTTTTGACGGATTCCACCAGAGATGTCACGCCGGCATAAAGAACGAGGGCGGACACGATCATGGCCGACAGATATTCGATTCGTCCGTAGCCGAGGGGATGCTTTTTGTCGGGAAGTTTTCCGGCAAGCTTGGTTCCGACAATGGTGATGACACTGGAAAGTGCATCGGAAAGGTTATTGACAGCGTCGAGCGTAACGGCGATGGAATGTGTGATCAGTCCGATGACTGCCTTGAAAGAGGCAAGCAGCACATTCACCAGAATACCGATGACGCTGGTCCGGACAATGGTTGATTCACGCGATTCCTGGTTTTCAACAGGTATATATCCCATACAGAACACCTCATATCTTCAATCTGCATTCATCAGATATTTACATATTTTGCCGGGGACTGTCAAGACAGGAAGACGAAAGATTGCATAAGAAAACCGGATGCGGTAGAATCAAAAAGGAACAGGGAAACAACAGGGATTCAGATGCCCATGCAGAGAAAGGGAATCTGTTCCCGATTGATTCAGGAGGTAATGGGATGTATGATTATCTGATTGTCGGCGCCGGACTGTACGGAGCTGTGTTTGCCCATGAAGCAAAACGCGCCGGAAAGAAAGTGCTGGTCATTGACCGCAGGGATCACATCGGCGGCAATGTCTATACGGAGGAAATCGAGGGAATCCAGGTGCACAGGTATGGTGCACATATTTTTCACACCAACAGCACGGAAGTCTGGAAGTATGTCTGTCAGTTCGCAACCTTCAACCGTTTCACGAATTCTCCTGTGGCCAACTATCACGGGGAACTGTATTCGCTCCCGTTTAACATGTATACCTTCAACCGCATGTGGAATGTTGTGACACCGCAGGAGGCAGCCGCGAAAATCGAGGAGCAGAAGAAAGAGGCAGGCATCACGGAACCCAAGAACCTGGAAGAACAGGCCATCAGCCTGGTGGGTACGGACATCTATGAAAAGCTCATCAAAGGCTATACCGAAAAACAGTGGGGCCGTCCCTGCACGGAACTTCCGGCCTTCATTATCAAGCGGCTTCCGGTCCGCCTGACGTTTGACAACAACTATTTCAATGCCCTGTACCAGGGCATTCCGGTCGGCGGATATACACGTATGGTGGAACACATGCTGGAAGGCGTGGAGATCCGTCTGGGCGAGGACTATCTCGCAGACCGGGAGGCGTGGAATGCGCTGGCTGAGAAGATTGTCTATACAGGCCCGATTGATGCCTTCTACCATTATTCCGCCGGTACACTGGCCTATCGTTCCGTACGCTTTGAGACGGAGGTGCTGGATATGCCGAATTTCCAGGGCAATGCAGCCGTGAATTATACAGACCGCGAAACACCCTGGACGCGGATCATTGAGCATAAATGGTTTGAGTTCGGCAGGGATTCTGGGGGCAGGGATCTCCCCAAGACCGTCATCAGCCGCGAGTATTCCTCGGAATGGAAGCCGGGGGATGAACCGTATTACCCTGTAAACGATGAGAAGAACGGCGCGGTCTATGAGGCATACCGCAGGATGACGCTGTCCCAGGACAAGGTCATTTTCGGCGGCAGACTGGGTGAATACAAATATTATGATATGGACCGTGTCATCGAGGCAGCGCTTGCAAGGACCAGGCAGGAATTCAACTGAAAAGATGCGGTCCACGAAAAAAGTTCCCTGGAAAAAAGGGAACTTTTTTTCGTGCTGCAAAGGTGTCAGTTAAAACCGAAGATTTTCTGGCTGACCCAGTATCCGAAGCGGATGATGAGATTTCCAAAAGCACCGGGGATATGGATGAGCACACCGAAGATACGGGGACGAAGCAGACGGTAGGCGTAGGGATTTTCCCTGCGGAGGAAACTCCACAGCTCTTTCCGCTTGGCGATGTTTTCCTCAGTACCGCTCTTGGTCAGCAGGGCGGAGGAAGCAACGGTGACGATTTCCAGGTAATTGCGCATATATTTCCGCTGGTGTATGTTTTCGATCTTCTCGAGATCAACCGATGTCATCATCAGCTTGTTGACTTTCAGGGCCTGGTCGATCCGCTTGATCATGATGGATTCCTGGACAGACTGGTCCTCACGTCCGATAAAGTAATGGTAGAGGTTCTCGTTGACATAGTACATGGTTTTGACGCTGACAAGGGGCACATAGACATAAAGCTCATCCACGTAGAATGTATGTCTGGGCAGGTCCAGCCCGCAGCTTCTCAGCAGCTCGGTTCTGTAGATGCACGAATGCATGAGCAGATACTGGCCGATCCGGAAATGCCGGACTTCGTCCCATGAGAAGACCGTATTCTGCGGGAGAGCAGGGTGGTAACTCATGACATGCTTGCGCGGAGCATCGACTTTGTCATAGATAAAGTTGGCAATGACCAGATCAATCTGCTTCTCGGGTTCAGCAAGGGAACGGAGCACATCCAGAACATGCGGATAGGCATTTTCATCCAGCCAGTCATCGGAATCGACAACTTTGAAATAGATGCCGGTGGCGTTCCGGAGACCGGCCATGACGGCAGCACCGTGCCCGCCGTTTTCCTGATGAATGGCTTTGCAAATGCCAGGGTATTTCGCCTGATACTGGTCCGCAATTTCTGCGGTTCGGTCTTTGGAACCATCATTGACAATCAGGATTTCCACTTCGTCGCCGCCGGGAAGGAGAGATTCGATTGCGTGGGCCATGTAAGCTTCTGAATTGTAGCTGGGGATGGCAATGCTCAGCAGCTTTTGTTTTGTCATAGCATCCTCTTCCTCTCGAAGAAAAACAGTCTGTAGGAAAAACAGGGGAGAAAAGTACTTGAAGAGCACCCGCTGGAGCGGATGGACAGAAAGATCCATGGCTGCTGCATAAAACGTATAGCAGGCATACTATATCATAACATAGACACAGAGGCAGTTCAACCAGAACCCGGCCGGCAGGATGAGCATGAAAAACCATACAGGAATTCACAACAGAAAAAGATACAAAAGAGAAAATATTATAAAAAGATGGTAAAATCCTGGTGAAAAGGTGAAAAAAAGTTCCATGAAATTTCAAATAGTTATCAGATATATACCATAATTATATTATATATATACAATATTTACAATAAATATAGCTAGAAATTGGTTGATATTCACATAATAATATGTTAACCTGAATTATTCACGAGGGTAGGTCCTGCATAGGATCCCCACCCTCAGACATGTAAACTGGCATTTCAATGGCACGATTTTTC
>ONVN01000099.1 GCA_900321295.1 uncultured Eubacteriales bacterium | reverse complement strand
TGGCCCCTTCGATATTATCCGGATCATGAAGCAATGGATGCTTCTCAACAAGGGGTTTCAGCGCATCTCCAACAGCAGCAGGAACAGATGGGAAAGCACCGGCTTCCACACATTTGCGGATTTCATCGGCACTGGTCTTGTCCAGGGAATAACCTGAGACAATGCCAAGGCGGTCTGCCAGGGAACCGGGGCGGGTATCGAGAATGTCCTGCAGTTCGTACCAGAAAAAACGGATCTGTCCGGCGTTTCCGGACAAGGTCATAAGGCGCGAAGATGGATAATAGAGCGTGAATGACCATTGATCAGCGGCGAAAACATCGGATGCAGGAACAATATCTGCATTGATCAGATGCGGACTGAGTGCAGGGGCGATTTCCCATTCGAGTTTTTCTTCAATCACTTGGAGTGCCTTGGCAGGATCCGTGAAAAAAGACTGCCAAGGGACGATGGAGAGCGCATCAAGGTCAACGAGCACAGCATAGTCTTCGGAATCAGAAAGTTCGCGGTGAAGTGGTCCGGAGGCGTGAAGGTGAACGGAAAGCAGGTTATTGGCAATAAAGCCTTCCCACGTTGAAACAAGCGGAACCGGGGATGACATCACTGCACCAAGCCGCGCGGTCAGTTCTCTTGCGGGAATCCTTTCAGCAAGAAGGGCGTTGACGGCTGAAGTCAAACCACCCTCGCTGTCCGGCGTCGCATCCTGAAAACTTGGGAAATGTATGCTGTGGATGCCCAGATCAAGTCCTCCATCCTGCAGGGTGAAACGTAAATCTTCTGCGCAGGCATATGAACAGAACAACAGAAAGCAAAGAATCAGGGCGGGGATACAATGCTTTATTCGTGTAAGCATAGGAGCACCTCCACAAACGTTTATTTTACAAGATACAACGATTTAATGCAAGAATTCCATCCGGGATATGTCTTGATTTCAGCCGGGACTGCGTTCTCGAAAGACTGCGTGACGTAACATCAGAACGGATCCATAGCGGGAATTCTTCTCGAAGAATCCTTCGGAAATACTGTCCTAACCTGCATTGAGTGATTTACAGCTAAAAAAAGAGATGATACAATGACTTGGAAATAATTTCAGGAAGAAATTCTGGTCTTCAATCGTCTATATGGATGGAAAGACAGAAAGGGGAGAAACCGAACCTATGATGATAAGAAAATGTCTCAGCGCATTGATGGTGCTGCTTCTGCTGAGCGTATGTACAGCAGCGGCCGCAGCAAATGATACTTTTCGGATTGACCAGTCGGTCAAAACAGTTGTTGAGGGGGAATCTTTCCAGCTGAAGCTGGATATTTCCGGTGAACCCGTAAACGGAGCAATTACCTGGAAATCCGGGAATGAACGTGCTGCCACGGTGGATGAGAATGGTGTTGTAACCGGCGTTGCAAAGGGGCAAGCGACCATTGTTGCTGTGTGCAAGACGGAGAAGCGGACATATAAGGCAAATATTCAGATTACGGTTCAGAAGAAAGTGACTTCAGTTGCATTGAATGAAAGCAGACTGACTGTCCTCAGCTGGGATGACGCTACCCTTGAGGGACTACTTCAATTCGACTCAGAACTGCCGGTATTGGTCCTGACCAAGGGGAATGCAGTTTCCCTTGTACCTGTTGTTGAACCCAATTCTGCCAGTAATCGCCGGGTCGTCCTGACTTCGTCCGATGAAAAAGTACTTCGTGTTTCCGGCACCAGTGTGACACCCAAAGAACCCGGTGAGTGCATTCTGACGGTGAGTTCACAGTCCAATCCGGAAGTGTCGGTCTCTTATCATGCATTTGTTACACAGAAAGTGACTTCCGTGAAAGTGACCAGTCCGTCGAAAAACCTGGATGTCGGCACTCAGATGCAGCTTTCCTTTGAAGTTGCACCGGAAAATGCTACGATCAAATCGGTAAAATGGACAAGTCAGAACGAGAAGATTGCCACGGTGAGTGAAAATGGCATCGTGACGGGTATTGCCAGAGGACAGGTTGCTATCCGTGCAACTGCGGCGGATGGTTCAAAACGCTATGGCTCCGTGACGGTGAATGTACAGCAGATGGCAACTGCGATCGACCTGAATGCAGCTGAGCTGACGGTGGCTGTTGGATATCACAAAACGATCAAAGCGACGGTTCTTCCGGCCAATACAAATGATAAATCCGTTGTCTGGACATCTTCGGATGAATCGATCGCAAAAATCAACGGATCCGGATATATTACACCTGTCCGGGCAGGAGAATGCTATGTTACTTGTTCAAGCAAGACCAATCCGATGGTCTCGGCATCGTGCAGGCTCATCATTACCCAGCCGGTAAAAAGCATCACATTTTCTGACCGAAGTGCCAGCATAAAGGTGGATGAAGTTCTTCCTCTTCGCTGGACGGTAGAACCTTATGATGTGACCAATGCTCAGCTTACCTTCACATCCAGCAACAATAATGTTGCGACGGTTGATGGAAACGGTGTGGTATACGGTCGAAAACGCGGTGAAGTAACGATCACTGCGCATGCAACGGATGGATCCAACCGGACGGGCAGGATCAAGGTGCAGGTCATCCAGCCTGTCAAGGGCGTGCATATGAGGAATGATACGGTTCGCGTCGGTGTAGATGAAAAGCTTACCATCACGGCCGTTCTTGAACCTGAAAACGCAAACAACAATCATATGTCCTGGGCCAGTGATGAGCCATATTATGCCACAATCAAAGGAACAACCAACCGTCCTTCGCTGACGGGGCACCACTGGGGAACGACAACCGTGCGGGGTGTCACAGAAGACGGCGGTTTCGAAGTGGAATGTGTTGTGAATGTGGGCAACTATGATAAGGCACTTAAGATTTCAGATCTGTATCTGCAGAACAACACCGTGAAGATCACTGTGGTCAACGAAAGTAACATGAACATTACCAGGTTCTACGGACTGATCACGTGCTATGATATTTATGGGCAGCCTCTTCCCTGTACCACAACAGGTGTAAACTGTTTTGAGTGCAGCTATGCTGAAACCCTGTATGAAGGGGAGACAACGCGTCACGGACGTTTCAACTTTAACGGTTATCTGCAGCCGGCTGTTCAGATTGGCCGAGTGGTCATGCAGATTACGGGATACAGAACAGATACAGGTTATGCCAGAAATATTAAAGAAGAAAACCAAATCACTGTTGAATACATTACTGCAAATTATATCGGTTACACCCCAGCACCGCCGTCAACGCCTGAGCCCTGAAGGTAATGGAGTGCTTACTCCGCATGCACTTTGCATGCGGAGTTTTTCATGTTATAATGCCGACGGACGGGAGGAATGAGAAGATGGCGGATATTGTCGTCATCGGCGGCGGACATGCCGGATGCGAAGCTGCGCTGGCTGGAGCAAGGATGGGATTGGATACGCTGCTTCTGACCCTCAATCTTGACGGTGTTGCCCTTATGGCTTGCAATCCGGCAATTGGCGGTTCGGCCAAAGGGCATCTTGTCAGGGAGGTGGATGCTCTCGGCGGTGAAATGGGGCTTGCAATTGATGATACCATGCTGCAGAGCCGTATGCTGAATATGAGCAAGGGACCTGCAGTGCATGCTCTTCGGGCCCAGGCAGATAAACAGGCTTATCAAAACAGGATGAGAACGGCATTGCTTACCCAGGATCACCTGTGTGTCGGGCAGG
>ONVN01000408.1 GCA_900321295.1 uncultured Eubacteriales bacterium | reverse complement strand
ACAAATTCAGAACCGGAAATGGAAAAGAAGGGAACTTTGGCTTCACCAGCAACAGCTTTTGCAAGCAGTGTTTTTCCTGTTCCTGGAGGTCCGACAAGCAAAGCACCTTTGGGCATTCTCGCACCAATGGATTTGTATTTTCCAGGATCATGAAGGAAGTCTACAATTTCCTGCAGCGCCGCTTTGGCCTCGTCTTCACCGGCAACATCCTGGAAGGTTTTCCCGGTCTGTGCTTCCATATATACTTTTGCATTACTTTTTCCGAATGAAAATGCACCGCCCATGTTTTTTCCCATCATGCGGGTCATCAGAAGACTCAGACCGACAAACATGAGAATCGGAAGCCCGTAGTAGAGAAGGATCGTCACGAGAAGATTGCTCTGCTGCGGGATGGTCTGGGAAAACTTGACGTGCGCTCTTTCCAGACGGGAAACAAGTTCAGGATCATTGATTCTGCCTGTCTGAAACTGTGTCTCCCGGCCATCAAACATGGCCGTAAAAGTGATCGTTGAATCTGTGATGGTTACATCGGACACATTTCCGCTTGAAACGAGAAGAAGGAATTCACTGTATGCCAGCTCTGGTGCCTTCTGTTTGTTGGCCTGTGAAATAGAGAATATCTGAAAGAGAACCATCACGGCAAGCAGCACAATTGTGATTGCCATAAATGGTGGTCTCTTTGGTGGATCGTTATTTGGTTGCATGAATGGACCTCCTGTTACATTGACACTTTGTGTCCCTGTCATTATAATCAAACATGTTGATTTAGGCAACGAACATACCATGAATTTTCTGTGAAATGGAGTATGATGAAAGTGACATGGGAACAAAAGGTAACTGATGGAATCAACCGCCTGATTGCATTTGCTTTCCGGCAGGAACTGATCGACGAGCAGGATGCCCCTTACTTCAGAAACCTGCTTCTTGACGTGATGAAAATGGATGCACCTGCAGGTGATTTCCCGGACTGGACAACGATCCCGGAATGCAGCACGGCGACCCTTCTTTTACGAGAGCTGTGTGATCTCGCCGTTGAGCACCATATTATCGATGATATGGGTTATGCCCGTGATCTGTTTTCGGACAGAATCATGGGACTTTTGACTCCTTCTCCCATGGAAGTCCGCCGTTCGTTCCATGAAAAGCTCGCTGATCCAAAGCAGGCGACGGACTGGTTTTATCATATGTGTTGTGCCAGCAACTATATTAAAGTGGATGCAATTGCGCAGAACATTCGATACTTTGAGAAAACTTCAGCCGGCGATCTTGAGATCACCATCAATCTGTCCAAACCGGAAAAAGATCCCAAGGAGATTGCCAAACTGAAGGATGCACCAAGTGTAGGATATCCCAAATGCATGCTTTGCATTGAAAACCCTGGATATGCCGGAAGACCGAATTTCCCCGCACGGCAGAATCACCGGATCGTTCCTGTTACCCTTGCCGGTGCTCCGTGGTTTCTTCAGTATTCTCCATACGCCTACTATCATGAACACTGCATAGTTTTCAATCGCCAGCACATTCCCATGAAAATCGATCATGGTACCTTTGAACGGCTCTTCAGTTTCGTGGAGCAATTCCCACACTACTTCCTTGGAAGCAATGCAGATCTTCCGATCGTCGGCGGTTCTATTCTGAATCATGACCATTTCCAGGGCGGCTGTTATGAATTCCCCATGGACAAGGCAGAAAAGGAAGTTATGCTCCAACACAGCAGCCCTGCCTTTGAAGCTTCGATTCTTGACTGGCCGATGTCTACTCTTCAGCTGGAAGGTACAGATAAGCATGCACTGATTGAGGAAGCAGACCGTATTCTCCTTGCATGGAGATCGTGGACTGATCCTTCCGTCAATGTCTATGCGGAGACGGATGGCGTTCCGCACAATACGATCACCCCGATTCTGCGCAAGACAGGTGATGTCTGGAAGCTGAAGCTTGTTCTTCGCAATAACCTTACCAGTGATGAGCATCCGCTCGGCATTTATCATCCGCATGCACAGCTGCATCATATTAAAAAAGAAAATATCGGTCTGATTGAGGTTATGGGTCTTTTCATTCTCCCGGGACGTCTCAAGAATGAACTGACCGGCCTAATTCCTTATCTCACAGGAGAAAAACCGCTTGTCCGTCCCGACGCTTCGGATCCGGAGGAAAAGCATTATGACTGGCTGTGCGATATTGTCAGCCGAAATGGTGTATCCGGTTCGACTGAAGAAGCAGAGCAATGCCTTCACAGGGAAGTAGCAAATGTCTGCACCCAGGTACTTGCCGACGCAGGTGTATACAAGCAGACACCGGAAGGAAGAGCAGCTATGCTGCGCTTCCTCGCATCTCTCGGCTATCGGAAAGCATAATCAAAACGCGCCTCTTTCAATTGAAAGAGGCGTGCGTTTATTCAAAGCGGGGAAGTGTTCCGGAGATAAGATGATCGGCAGCCTCCAGAATCCACAAATGAAAGGTGTCTGTATATCCGCCTTTCCTGTTTCTGTATTCCATATCCTCCTCCGTGCAGTCGACCAGGTATTTTCCTACTTCAGGGAGCCAGGATATGGAATCAAGCGGCCATCCGTTATGGCGGTTTGGACTTGGGTTCTCCAGAAGATAGAACGGAACTGAGGCGTTTTCGTGCAGTTCTCCATGGTCCTCGTCTTCAAGGATACACCAGCAGTTGCTCCAGCATGCACGCAGCTTTCCACCATGCCGATGAACAAGCTCGATATAATGGGAAAGCATCTCTTCATCACTCATGCTTCTTCCATCCAGTCTTCGGACAAATTGGCCCGGCTGGTCTGGATGGTCAACGGGCAGATCAAGGAAGAGCAGTCCTGAATCTTCTGCAATGACCGGAAGCCCGGTGATCCGGTTCTATGCTTTCGCCTTGAGAATTGCATTTCCACGGACGGTCGATGCGGTTTCCGGTATCAGTGGATGAACCTTTGTAAGTTCCCCGGGGGAAACACTTT
>ONVN01000143.1 GCA_900321295.1 uncultured Eubacteriales bacterium | reverse complement strand
GATGTTCTTGGTGGTCGTTACCAGATTGCTTTCAGCACCCTGGCTGACGGCAATGATGACACCGGTGCAGGGATACAGTTTTTCGGTGCCGGGAATAGGAACAATCCTGCCCTCCTCATTCTTCTGACTGTCTGCAAGGATCACGCCGTCTTCCCGGATTTCCATGGTGCACTTGTTGTAGATAAAGTCGACGCCTTCCAGCTTTGCATAGCTGCTCTCATACTGACTTGCAGTGAGCGTGTCGGTCAGGTTGACGCAGGAAACATACCGGGCTCCGTGACGGACAGCCGTGCGCGCGCAGTCCATGGCACTGTTACCGGTGCCAATGACCATGATGCGTTCGCCGAGACGGAAGGCAGCGGGGCTGGCCAGATAGTTGATCGCATAGGTGACATTGCCCAGGCTTTCTCCGCGGATATTCAGCTTCCGCGGCTTCCAAAGACCGGCGCCGACGAAGACGCTCTGATAGCCGTCCCGGAACAGGTCGTCAATGGTGATGGCACTGCCGATGTAGGTGTTGGGGCGGAAACGAATCCCCTTCAGTTCCAGATGGCGGTACGCCATGTCATCCAGCACGGAATCCGGGAGACGGAAATCGGGGATGCCGTAACGCAGCACACCGCCAATCTTATCCCGGCTGTCGAAAATTGTGACGCCGTATCCGTACCGGGCCAGGATGATCGCAATGGTCAGACCGGCAGGGCCGGCACCGATGACGGCAGCTTTCCGCCCGTTGGACGGAGCCGGTCCCTTGACCATCTGATTGGCATAGGTGGTAGAGATATAGCTCTCAATCACGGAGAAATGAACAGGCGTATCCTTGATCCCTCGCACACAGTGGCCTTCGCACTGGTTTTCATGGTTGCAGACCAGGGAACAGACCGTGGTGAGCGGATTGTTCTCAAACAGCATCCAGCCGGCTTCGTTCAGCTTGCCGTTCTTCAGGAGCCGGATGACTTCGGGAATGTTGGTATGAATGGGGCAGCCCTCCTGACAGCGGGGCTTTTTGCATTGCAGGCACCGGTTGGCTTCTTCCATTACATGCAGGGCCATCGTATATCCTCCGTTCCTTTGTCCGCAGCGAGCGGAAACATATTCCAGGAAACACTATAACAGAATTTTCGCGAAACGCAATTACCTGTCTGAAAGAAAACAGGCGGCATCCGGATGGATGCCGCCCTGGGATGATTCCGGGAAAAATAATCAGTAGCTCAGGCCGAAACCGGACAGATAGTAGTTGCCGTCAGCATCCTGATAGGCGTAGCTGCCACCCTTGACATTGGCCAGCACGGCGGGATCAATGTACTGATCCTTGTCATAGCCGGGAACATCGTTGGGGTATGCGCAGAGCTCAGCAACGGTGCCGTCTTCCAGGGTGGTCTGGGTGAGGGCGATCACGTCTTCAGAGGAGACCATGGTCACAGACAGCTTGCCGGTGGGATTGAAGACACCGGTGATGACGTCAGCCTGGGCATTGAGGGAGTTGTTCAGGGAAGCCTTGGAAGTGGTGTACTGAGCGAGGAGTGCATCACAGTAGGGCTCGAGGTTGGTGAGGATCCAGGGAGAGGTGCAGACGATCGTAGCCACAACCTTGCCGCCGTTCTCATGAACGGTGTTGGCAGCCTTTGCGAGCTTGTCGACGTCAGCCAGCGTGGTGACTTCGATCTTGTCGCCGGTCTTTTCCTGGGAAGCAACGACACCGATACCGAAGTTGCCTTCGCCGCCGGACATTGTGCGTTCATCGACTTCGTAATCTTCCACAAGGCTCAGAACGCCTTCAGCGGTGGTGCCGTTGGTGGAAGTGGTGGCCTTGGGCTGGACATAGAAGTAGGCGACTTCGGCTTCCTTGGCCTTTTCGACGACTTCGAATCCGCGGGCGGTGAAGAGTTCGGTCAGGGCAGCGAGCATTTCGTCATCCTCGCCGTTGCCGGTGTAGGAACCGATGAAGAGCTTGGTGCCGGCATTGGCTGCAAGAGGCAGAGCGTTCTCGCTTTATAGAAAATTACGGAAAACGAGGCTTGCTGACATAAACCTTGTATCGCATGTCATATAGAGTGAAAAGAGGGAATTATAGCGCCGGAAATATGAAAAAGCGCATAATAAAAGAATGTCACGAAGAAAACTGTTTAATTGTGGAGAAATTATGCTGAAGAAGTGTAAGGATTCATAAGAAAACGAAAATGAGTATCCAGAGAATAACTGGTTTTGAAATTCGGGTAGTAAAAAGTATGGTCATTGAAAGATGCAAACATGGGTAGTAAAGTAGCCCCACAACGAGGACATTTTATTGGATCGACGTTAAAAGCCTGGATCATGGCAAAGCGCGAGGTGGCATTCTTCATAAGGGCTTTTTTCTGAGCAGAGGACACCTTGGGGTGAAGATGAAATTTGGCAATTTTCGATTTGTGAGCGCCTTCGCTGGAATAGAAGCCAAAATAGCGAACCATTTTGAAGGACGTTTCAGGGATATGGATGATGAGTTTCTTAATGAAATCCAAAGCGGGAATGGTTTCAGAGACCGTCTTATCATCCTCATGGCGGGTGTAGTGAAAAGAGACGGACTGACCATCATAACTGTCAATACGGGAGGAGGCAATAGGAGGACGGCCAAGATAGCGGCCAATATATTTAATCAAGGAATGCGTGTTCACGTTTTGACATGGGGCATGAACATAAAAGCTGTTGGGATGAGCCTTATAGATTAAATTTGAGAGCTTAGCGAAAACAGGGCCAAAACGTTGTTTCAAACGCTTGAGAAGGGATAACTGAAAGGATTTTCTAAGGACGGTATAAGGAAGAAATCTTTCAAAGCTTTACTATTACCGAAAAGCTTTGTGCACAGGAGTGTATGACAATGGGGATTCCATTTGAGATCACGACCAAAGGTGTGAAGTACAGTGATGAAACCGGGATCATAAGCCTGGGAACGGGAAATAGTCCTTGCGAGATAATAGATTGTATCAGCAACAGCAGCGAACAAGTCGTTTAATGCTTCACGATGAAGCCTGAAAAAAGAACGCAGTTCTTCAGGAATGGTAAAAGTAACATGCCTGTGAGGCGCGTCGATCACTTTGCATTGCATGGCGACAGCCCGCCTGATAATGTACAGATTACCGCACGAAGGACAAAATCTGCTGCCACAGTGGAAAGGTGAAAAGCGAAGATAACCCTGACAGTCCGGGCAGGCATACATGATGCCGCCCTTTGTAACGTCACCGCAGGAGAGCATTCGGTCAATGTTTTTTCTGACAGCAGGCCTGAGAGGCAGGGAATAAATGCGCTGAAGATGATCTGAAAAAATGGATTTGAACATTGCAATTTTAGCAGTGGACTGACAGTTCGATGAGGATTGAACCTTATTCAGCTCAGCATCGCTGGCAAGCACATCATCAATTCCTGTTTGTGCGATAAGGACATGCGTGCCATCGGAATCTACAGTGTTGAGCGATTTCAAGCTATTTATGATGCGAGCGGTCTCAACACATGCATTGGTGTATATTTTGCGAAAAGAGTTTGTGCGATATGGAGAATTGGTTTTATCAAATGAGCGATTATTCCAATAATATTCAGGATTGGTGGCCAGCATATTGATCACTCCTCGCACAAATTCTCCTGGATAGTGTATCGAAATATGTGGGATTTAAAAAGGGACTCCCATATAAAAGGCACCCCCTCACGAATGAGGGGGCGGGGGGAGTCGATATGCAAAGCTATTTTTTAATGCGGGGGAGCGGGGAAAAAAGAGAAAAATGGGTTCGCACCTTTTTTTCCGTGATCCGGAAGGCAGATCTGCATAAAATGGCACTGTCAACGGAAAACAGCCTCCATGTGAGGAAAAATCCGGAAACAGTCCTCCTGTCAGAGCATGGGCCGTCCGTCCCGGAATCCGATCCGGGGAATGACCCGCAGAGGAGATGCGTACAGCAGCACAAGCAATGCAATAGTTTCCTGAAGAAACACCTGCCGCATAGGCAGGCGCTGCCCGGTGCGACCCCGGGCCTGCATCAAAAAAGCATCTCGCAAAAGGCACATACAGCAATCTGAGCAGAAGACCGTTAATCTTCATCGCCGGCGGATGAAAATCCGTCCGAACCTGCGCCTTGAGTTCCATGGCAGAAAGGCAATACCGATAAAGGCACCCACAGCAAAGCATGATAGCTAAGCGGTTAAAGCCGGTGATGTTCCATCACTGTTCGCGGGTTCAAATCCCGCTCACACGGTGCCTTGTTTTGAAGGATTCAGCAGAAGGAGGGAGTATCATGCTGGAATTTATGAAGGAAGAAGCGAACCGGACCCATACGGAAAACGGTGCGGTGACTTTGGCGTCAACCGGGTCGGAATGCCTGGACCTGTTCGCAACCATCGGTGCGCTTCGCAGCGCGGACGATGCTGAAATCATTGCGCGTTTTATCCGCGCCTATACGGAAAACCCGGACACAGCCATGAAACTGCTCTTCTTTGCAAGGGATATCCGGGGCGGTCTTGGTGAGCGCCGCGTGTTCCGTGTGCTGATGAACTGGCTCGCCTTCCATGAACCCGGGTCCATCCGGAAGAATCTCGGGTATGTTGCGGAATACGGGCGATACGACGATCTGCTTTCGCTCATGGGATCTCCCTGTGAAGCCGACATGCTGCAGGTTCTGCATGACCAGTTCCTGCGGGATATGGCCGCGCTGGAGGGGGAGGGCAGCGTTTCACTTCTGGGCAAATGGCTGCCTTCCGTCAACGCGTCCTGCGGGGATACGGTGAGGATGGCGCGGAAGATCGCTGCAGCCTTTCATCTCCGTGAGGCGGAATACCGGAAAGCCCTGGTTTCCCTGAGGGCCCGGATCCGCATTCTGGAAAACAATCTCCGGGAGAAGGATTATTCCTTTGATTATGAGAAGCAGCCTTCCCGTGCTCTGTTCAAATACAGGAAAGCCTTTACGCGGAATGATGCCGAACGCTACCAGCGGTTCCTCGCCGCGGTGGAAACCGGGGAAGCTTCCCTTCACGCTGACCATGTAACGCCGTATGAACTGGTGGAACCTTATCTGAGTTCTGCGTGGTATGGATCGGAGTGCGCGCCGCGTGCGATTTCCGAAGAGGAGAAGAGAGCGCTCAATGCGACCTGGGCATCCCTTCCGGAGTATGCGGCAGAGGGGAATGCCCTGACGGTCATTGACACGTCCGGTTCCATGTACTGCGGGATCCACCCGCTTCCGGCCGCTGTTGCCCTGTCCCTCGGCCTGTATTGTGCCGAGCATAACAAGGGTGTGTTCCGGAACCATTTGATTCAGTTTTCAAGGCATCCTCAGCTGATTGAACTCAAAGGCGCGACCTTTGCCGACCGCCTGAGGTACGCTGCATCCTTCAGTGAAGTGGCGAATACGAACCTTGAAGCGGTTTTCGACTTAATTCTGCAGACGGCGGTCCGGCATCATGTCCCGCAGGAAGAACTGCCTTCCCGTCTGATCATCATTTCAGACATGGAATTTGATGCCTGTGTCGATGATGCTTCGGCGGACAACTTTACGAATGCACAGAAAAAATATGCCGCGTGTGGATACCGGCTTCCTCAGATCGTGTTCTGGAATGTGGCGAGCCGGAACCGGCATCAGCCCGTTCGGCAGAACCAGGCGGGGGTTGCCCTGGTTTCCGGCGTCACGCCGAGACTCTTTTCCATGGTTGCCGGAGGCAGCATCTCGCCCTTCCATCTGATGATGGAAATCCTTGGCAGTGAGCGCTATGCCCGGATTGCAGCCTGAGAAACGCACAAGGTCCAATCGGACAGGATATGCCCGCCTCAAATCATTTCGTTCCGCTCCGGCGGAACGTTTTTGCGTTCCGGAAAAGAAGAAAACGGGGCTTCCGGACGAGTACCAGCCCTCCCCAAAAGGCCGGATACCGGGAGAGAAGATTGACAAATTCCGGCATCTTCCATTAATATGTATTTTTGCAGAAGTATGATGGAGCGTAAAAGCGGCTGAATCAGCAAGAACCGCGATGACATAAAAGAAAACGGCTGCGTGGTTTTTTCCTCTCAGGACTGGCATGATCCCGGCTGCGGGAAACCGGATATCCCAGGGCAGGCCGGGGAGAACGACCGGCAGGAAGCTGCCGGTATGGAAACGCATAAAAATCTGCCCGGCTGAGCTTCAGCACGGGCTTCCACACTTCATTTCCAAGGAAGAAAGCTTATTTCCCCGAATCATCGGCTCTCTTTTCACTCAATGTCCGTACTCCGGAGGTGTATGTAATGAAAAATCGTGGATACCGGCTGCTGACCGTGTTTTGTGTACTGATGGTCCTGCTGTCCATGCCTGTCCTGGGCTGTATGGAGGAGGAACCATCGGTTCTGTCTCCGCGCGCTCAGGCATTCAGAGACCGTCTGCTTGCCAATGCACAGCGGATTTACAATCAGGAAATGAGCGGCTTTATAGACGCGGAACATTGCATGCAAACCACCGTGAACCATCGGCTGAGCGGATATGTTACCACACTGCATAATGCAAACCAGTATAACCTGACCCGGGATTTCGTTTTTGACGTAACGGAAATCGGCGTGAATGTCGGGATCGCTGCCTTGACCGGGGATGCGAAAGGTTTGCTCGAGGAAGTTGTGACAACGGACCTGGAGCTGCTGCTGGAAGAGCCTGTGAGCGCTCTGCTGGATGCTGTCAATGTGACGATTCCGCCGACGACCACCAAGGACATGATTTATACCATTGCGGACGAGGCGAAAGACAAGGTTCATTATCAGGGCCTTCTGACCCTCATGGAAAAGGTGGAATCCAATGGAGGGCAGTTTGACAGCGCGACGGACGCCTTCCGGTATATTTCGATGTATCAGGAAAACAAAGGGTGTTTTTATGCTCTGGAGATGGCTTCCAAATATTATCACGACCAGCTGAACACTCCCTGGTATGAACAGCTGTATGAGCTGGGCCGGGATATTGTGATTGCAAATGTGTTCGATTTGGCGGGCGGGACTATCGCGTCCACCGTGGAACAGATGAGCCTGGGCGGGAAATATCTTTCATCAAGACTGGTCGGCGCGTTTGACGACATGTGCAGAACGATTGAAAATGAAATCGGGGACCAGTATCTGTCCACGTATTTCAATCAGGCGAAAGCGCTGGCTGATGAAACCTATAGCCTGCTGAACCCGGATATCTCGGATATTCCACCAACGCCTCCCCACACCGTCTATCTGGTAGCGGGCGACGGTGTGGCGTGTCCGCCAAGTACGATGGTGTTTGAGGATTATCCATATCTTCGGTATATGCCCCTGGTGTACCGCTACGGATACCGGTTGCTTGGGTGGTTTACAGCGCCGGAGGGCGGCACAGCCGTGACGTCTTCCGATGTCTATACGCTCAAAACAGACACGACCCTCTACGCGCATTGGGAACGAATCGTGCTGGGGCAGGGCAGCTGCGGCCCCAATCTGACCTATATTCATTATGGAGACGGTGAGCTGGTGATTTCCGGCTACGGTCCCATGACAGAAGCTCCCTGGGATCATTTGGCCATATCGGATGTATCCCTTCCGGAGGGGCTGACCAGCCTTTGTGACCGGGCTTTTACCGGGAGCCGCTACATTCATGAGATCAATCTTCCCGATTCCCTGACGGAAATAGGGAATTATGCATTTTCCAATTCCGGTCTGCAGAGCCTGACCCTGCCGGAAGGCATTCAGCATCTCGGATACCAGTTCCTTCTGAACAGTCCGCGGGTCAGGGAACTGACCATCCCTGCCAGTCTTGGAAGCATGAATGCAGGCAGTTATTCCAGCAGTACGGCACCGCTGTCGGGAAGCTATGTGCAGACCGTCACCTTTGCTCCAGGTGCCATCGTCGTGCCGGGCTATATCTGTTATGAAGCAGATTATCTGACGGAAGTTATTCTGCCGGCCGGGTTAAAGACAATCAGGGAAAGCGCATTCGCGAATTCCGGCCTCCAGACAATCCATCTGCCATCCTCTCTGGAAAGAATTGAAAACAGGGCGTTTGCCTATACACCAGATCTGATGGAACTGGAACTGCCGTCGGGTCTG
>ONVN01000064.1 GCA_900321295.1 uncultured Eubacteriales bacterium | reverse complement strand
GATACGTACAGTTATGGTGTAACAGCTGGAAGTGCATTGTTGTCCTCCGTGATATCAAAAGGATATCTGTTCCTGCTCATCAAAATATACATGCGCATTTTCGGACTGGAACTCGTTCGGGATTCCAACATCTGCCTTCTGCTGTTCATTTTCGGAACGCTGGGACTGCTCATTGGCTCCATTGATGCCACCCAGGCGTCAGATATCCGGCGCATGGTTTCTTACTCATCCATTGCACAAATCGGCTACATTTTTGTTGCCCTTGGGCTTGGGACAAGGGCAGGCGTGATTGCTGCCGTCTTCCATATGATGGTTCATGCTTTCGGAAAATCCATGCTGTTCCTTTCTTCCGGTGCTCTGATGAAGGTTTCGGATGGATCCGGCAGTTTCGTTGCGCTACGAGGTTCTGCCCACCGTGACATTCCTGCAGGGATTGCCTTCACAGTCGGCGCGATGAGTCTGACCGGAGTTCCCCTGCTGGGCGGATTTGATTCAAAGATATATATAGCACAGGCAGGCATCGCCCGCGGGGAGATCTACACCGTGGTTGTCCTGCTTGCCCTCGCTGCATCCACTTTTCTGAATACACTGTATTTTCTCCGCACAGTCATTACCATTTACCGCTCTGATACCGACACCCGTGCATCCATGCACCCTGGCGTGTTCAACAGTCTCTGTCTGTGCATCATGGTTCTTCTGAACTTTGTCCTCGGTATTGCGTCCCGTCCACTTTATGCCGCCCTGCTCTCCGGGCTGGATATGTTTATCTGATGAATGGAGGATCCCCATGACGATCTTGATGATGATTCTGACAATCCTGTTTCCCGCGGCAGGTGCCCTGGCCCTTAAGCTCGTTCCCGGGCTGAATGAAAACCGGAAGCGTCTCTTTCTGTTCACCGCAGCATTCCTTTTGATCGATTGTGCGCTTGCACTGATCACTGCCCTGTGCGGAGATGCCGAATGGACGTTCCTGCATCTCACCGATTCTCTTCCACTCATGCTGAAGAGTGACATGCTCTCCCGGTTTTTCTCCGTGTTCTTTACCATCATGTGGACGGTTCCTGCGCTTTATGCCTACAAATACATGGAGCACGAAGGCCATGAGCAGCGTTATGACATGTTCTATCTTCTGACCCTCGCCGCTCTCAATGCTCTGGCTTATTCCGGAACAGCCGTCACCATGTATCTGAACTTTGAAATGATGACGCTTCTTTCTGTTGCGCTGGTGCTTCATGAAATGACCAAGGAAGCCATTGCTGCCGGCCTGAAGTATCTGATCTATTCCATCGCCGGTGCAACCATGGGCCTGCTGGGCATCTTCTACCTGGCCACCAACACCAACGGTGCCGTATTCGTCCCCGGTGGTTCGCTGAATCCTTCCGGCATGACCATTTCCGTCACAGCCATGATGGTGATTCTCCTGGTCACGCTGGTTGGTTTCGGCACAAAGGCAGGCATGTTCCCGATGCATGCCTGGCTTCCTACTGCCCATCCCATTGCTCCTGCACCGGCCTCAGCTGTTCTTTCCGGTGTGATCACCAAGGCTGGTGTGCTCTGTATCCTGCGGATTATCTTCTATGTTGTCGGTGTAGATTTCATCCGGGGCACCTGGCTTCAGCAGGCTCTTCTGACGCTTTCCCTCCTCACCGTCTTCATGGGGTCCATGATGGCCTACCGGACAGACCTTCTGAAAAAGCGTCTTGCCTACTCCACTGTCTCCCAGGTTTCCTATGTGCTGATGGGTATTTTCATGCTCCAGCCCACCGCTCTGACAGGTTCCCTGCTTCATATCATTTTTCACTCTGCCATCAAAACGACCCTCTTCCTGGCTGCTGGTTCCATTATCCATCAGACCGGCAAGACCAAGGTTAGTGAGCTCGAAGGAATCGGCAAACAGATGCCTGTCACCATTTGGTGCTTTACCATCGCTTCTCTCGGCCTCATCGGCATCCCTCCAACCGGCGGCTTTATCAGCAAGTGGAATCTTGCCCAGGGTGCACTCGCATCAGGGACCGGTGTCTTCTCCTGGCTTGGTCCGGTGGTTCTTCTCATTTCTGCCCTGCTGACGGCAGGCTATCTGCTGCCTGTGACCATTCATGGATTCTTCCCGGGTAAGGATTTTGACTATGAAGGTCTCAAGACCTGTGAATGCCATCGGTTTATGCTGATCTCCATGATCATCTGCGTTGTCTTTGTGGTTCTCGGAGGTATGTTCCCCGGCGCTTTCATCGCCTTCTTCGGCAGAATTGCGTCCTCACTGATGTAAGGCAGGGATCAACATGTTGCTTTTTCTGAATGTGCTTTTCCCTGTCTTTATGGGGGCAGTGCTTCCGCTTTTCCACTTCAAGAGCAGAATTCTCCGGTCCGTATATGTCCTGCTTGTTACCTGCATGACCTCGGCTCTTGCGTTCTACAATGTTCTGACATCGTCTGCTGACTCGGCCTTTGTATTCCTGCATCTGACGGAAAAGGCACGCTGTGTGCTCCAGCTCGACGGTGCAGGAAAACTGTTCACCGCGCTTGTCGCCTTCCTGTGGCCCATGGCAGTGCTGTATGCTTTTGAATATATGGAACATGAAGGTGGCGAAAACAGCTTCTTCTCATGGTATACCATCACCTACGGCATTACGCTGGGCATCTCCATGAGCGGTGACATCATTACCCTCTACCTGTTCTATGAGCTGCTGACCCTGTCCACCCTGCCGCTTGTCATGCACCGACTTGTCAACGGCCGCGCTGCAGCAGGTCTGAAATATCTCTATTATTCTCTGCTTGGTGCTGGCCTTGCGTTTGCAGGAATTATGCTGGTCTTCTTCTACGGGGACAGTGCTTCCTTCACCTATGGCGGCGTTCTGAGTTCCCTTGCTGATGCGCAGAAGCCTCTTCTCCGTTTTGGCTATTTCCTTGCGTTCCTCGGCATGGGTGTCAAAGCCGCTGTCTTCCCCCTTCATGACTGGTTGCCGTCCGTTTCCGTTGCCCCGACACCGGTCACGGCTCTTCTTCATGCCGTTGCCGTTGTGAAGGCCGGTGCATTTGCCGTCATTCGCGTCACGTTTTATGCATTCGGACCTGCACTCATCGCTGGAACCTGGGCTCAGGCCGTTCCTTTCTGCCTGGCAGCCTTCACCGTAGTTTTCGGTTCTGCGATGGCGGTCAAGGAAAAGCATTTCAAACGTCGTCTGGCGTATTCCACGGTCAGCAATCTTTGCTATATCGTCATGGGTGCGCTTCTTCTGACACCTCAGGGGCTTGACGGTGCATTCAATCATCTGATTTTCCATGCGCTGATGAAAATCAGCCTCTTCTGCGCCTGTGGTGCCATCATGACGCGTACCGGACGGGAATATGTAGCTGAGCTCCATGGTCTTGGCCATTCCATGCCGGTTACCTTTGTTGCCCTGACTGTGGCCTCTATTTCTCTGGTTGGTATTCCGCCTTTTATCGGTTTTGTCAGCAAATGGAAGCTCGCCCAGGCAGGTGTCCTTGCCGGAAGCTTTTACAGTATTGCCGCTCCTGCAGCACTGATTCTGTCTGCCATACTGACCGCAGTGTATCTTTTCGTTCCCATCTGCTATGCCTGGTTTCCTGCACAGGATATCCAGGAACACACTTCTGATGAAAAGATGGATCCTTCCTGGAGAATGAAGCTCCCGCTCCTGGTATGGTGCATTTCCATCCTTGTTCTGACTTTTTATTCAGCCCCTCTGCAGGCATTCATTGCCGATATCGCCAATGGCATTCTCTGAGAAAGGAGGCATCCCTGTGCAGCTGATTCTTCCATCCCTGATTGTTTTTCCCATGCTCAGCGCGGTTGTCTCCTATGTGATCGGAAGACATTCCAAGAAGGCCAGAAATATTTTCACATGCAGTGCCTCCCTTCTTGTCTTTGGTGGCACACTGTGGCTGCTCTTGATGGCTCTTCGCGGGGAACAGACCCTCGAGTTTCATCTTGAAGGATTCTGTGGTATGGGCATGAACCTCAAAGCAGACGGCTTCCGCAGCCTCTATGTCTGCGTTGCTGCCCTGATGTGGGCCGGCACCGGTCTCTTTTCTCCGCAATACTTTGCCCACTACAGAAATCGCAACCGCTATCATTTCTTCTGCCTTTTTACGCTCGGTGCCACTTTGGGCGTGTTTCTCTCGGACGATCTCTACACCACCTTTGTTTTCTTTGAAATCATGTCCTTTACCAGTTATACCTGGGTTGCACATGAAGAAACACCCGGTGCCATGCGTGCAGCCGAAACCTATCTGGCCGTTGCCGTGATTGGCGGCATGGTCACCCTGATGGGACTGTTCCTTACCTATCAGGCGCTCGGCACTCTTTCCTTTGATGGAATGCTCAAGGCTGCCAAAGCACTTGAAAACAGGAATGGACTGTATCTTCCCGGGGCTCTGATCCTTTTCGGTTTTGGTGCCAAAGGCGGCATGTTCCCGGTGCATATCTGGCTGCCGAAAGCGCACCCCGTTGCTCCGGCTCCCGCCTCCGCACTTCTTTCCGGCATTCTGACAAAAACCGGCATCTTTGGAATCCTGGCCATCTCCCTTTCCATTTTCCGTGAGGATGCCGTATGGGGGCTTGTGATCCTGCTGCTGGGCTGCATCACTATGTTCCTCGGTGCCCTTCTCGGACTCTTCTCCATTGACCTGAAGCGTACACTGGCCTGCTCTTCCATGAGTCAGATCGGCTTCATTCTGGTCGGCATCGGCTGCCAATGCCTGCTGGGGGAAGAAAGCAGCCTCGCTGCCCAGGGTACCGTACTGCACATGGTCAATCATTCGCTCTTCAAGCTTGTTCTGTTCATGTGTGCCGGTACCGTATACATGCACCTTCACAAACTGGACCTCAACGACATTCGTGGATGGGGACGCCGCAAGCCATTCCTGATGATCTGTTTCCTGATGGCAGGCCTTGGTATCTCCGGCATTCCGCTGTGGAGCGGCTTCGTTTCCAAATCCCTTCTGCACGAAGGCATTCTGGAGTATGTTCATGAAGGTGCGGCATATGCGGGCATTGCAAAGGCTGTTGAGATCATCTTTGTTCTTACCGGCGGCCTAACGCTCAGTTACATGACGAAGCTGTTTGTTGCCGTCTTTGTCGAAAAACACCCAACACGCCAGAAAGAGTTTGATGAGAACCGGCATTATCTTTCACTGCCCGGAAGAATTGCCATCGCTATTCCTGCCATTCTGGTTTTCCTCTTCGGTCTGACCCCTTCCTTTTCCATGCGTGCACTTTCAGATCTGGCCATGCCTTTTCTGCGCAGCCATTCGCATGCCGTCAACTATTTTTCCTCTGAGAATCTGATCGGCGCGCTGAAATCTGTTCTTGTGGCAGCTGTTGTCTATCCTTTTATCGTCCGCCGCTGGATGATGAAGGCTGACGTGAAAATGGGCGGTGAACGGTATATCAACCGCTGGCTCAAGCATTTTGATCTGGAAGACTCTGTCTATCGTCCTCTGATCCTTGGCCTCCTGCGCATTTTCGGCTGCTTCTTCTCCCTCTGTGATCAGCTTCTGGAAAAAGCGCTTATGCCCTTCCTGATGACCCTCGGTTCCCTGATTGCAGAAGGTGCAGACCGGCTTATGGATGGACTGATCGTTCCCTGTCTGGAAGGACTCGGGACCTTTTTCGGGCGTATCCTTGATACGGTCACTGATCTGTCGGTCATCGGCCTTAAGAAATCCGTCATGCGCACCAGAAAGCCTGCACCACGGCCCACCGTAGGCAGTCTTCTGGCTTTCCGGATCGGTCTGGTTCTTGACCGTATTATCTTGTTCCTGAATCATACGATTCTGCGATTCCACCCGATCCGCACGAAATTTGTTCCTGTGATTGCGGCAGCTGAGCAGAATGTACTGGAAACAAGCCGCTACTATTCCAGAACCATCTCCTTCAGTCTCCTGATGTTTGCCATCGGGCTTCTGATCTTCCTGATCTTTATTTTACGGTAACTGAAAACAGGAGGCTGTGTGCCTCCTGTTTTTTCATTCCCTGGCTGTATTCTTTTCTTGCATTCTGTACTGTGTACTGTGCCATTTTCTGCTTATTCTGCTTCCCTCTGAAGCCGGAAGGCTACAGAACGCTTCAGATATTCCAGATATTCTTCATCCCGGCACATGGATTTTCCGGGTACATCGGAGAGCTTGGCCACGGGCCTGCCATTCACCGACTGCAGTTTAATGACGATATTGAGAGGGTCCACACAGGTATCATTGGAGCAGAACGTTCCGATTCCAAAGGAAACCTTGACTTTTCCGCTGAAATAATCATACAGCGCCTGAGCACGGTCAAAATCAAGGCTGTCACTGAAAAGCAGAACCTTGGTTCTCGGATCCACACCGTACTTCCTGTAATGCGCAATGATCTTCTCGCCCCAGGCGTAGGGATCCCCGCTGTCATGGCGGATTCCCGAAAAATTATTCACCATGGAACGGTTGAAATCCCGAAGGAACAGGTCCGTGGTCAGTGTGTCGGAAAGGGCAGTGCCGTTATCGCCCAGATACTCATCATACCAGTCGCTGAGTGCATAATGATTCGTATAGGCCAGCGGAATGGAGTCAATTCCCTGATACATCTGGACAAATTCATGGGCATAGGTACCAATGGGCTTGACCTTATGCTTCATGGCCAATGCTACATTGGAAGTTCCCACACAGTTCCAGGTTTCACTTGTCATGCGCCGCACCATTTCGTCCTCCCACTTACGGCTCAGACGCCTGCGGCAGCCAAACTCAGCAAACTGGAAGGTATATTTTCCATCCTGGAACGCACGGATTTTGGCATCCAGCCTTGCTCTGGCCGATGCCAGCAGCTCTTCATAATCATACTGCATTCTGAAATAGACTTCATTGACGATTTCCAGCAGATAGATTTCAAACTGCATCGCAGAAAACAGGGGGCCCCTAACCAGTATTTTCAGCTCACCTTCTGGGGTCAGTGAAGTTTCCACATAATCACGGATCGGATGCCACAGTCTTAGGAACTCCACGTAGTCATTCTTGATAAAGCGGATTGAGCGAAGATAATTCAGTTCATCTTTTGAAAATCTGAGTTTGCACAGATGATCGATCTGTGCATTGATTTCCTCCAGCATCTCCGGAGTAAATACGATCCCCGCATTGCGGCAGCGAAAATCATATTCGCCACTCAGGTCCGTATGCTTGTGAAAAATCACCTGGTCCATATTGAACTTGTATAAATCGGTATCCAGCAGAGATTCGACAATGGGCTCAAATTTCATCCGTATTCCTCCTGTTGCAGTCCTACATGCTTCTCGCAAAGCATCACAGATTCCATCCTTCAGACACTGTCCGTTTTCCAGCCTCAAAACACTGCGATCTGGCAGCTGCGCATGGTATCGAGGGCTGCAAGATGCTTTTCCGGCGTGACCCCCGCACAGCATGCTTCACAGAGGGAGATTGCGGCCTCCGGAAAGTTGGCTTTAAGAAGCAGCGCATTGGAAACGACGCAGATGTCTGTGCAGAGTCCGAGCAGTTCAATGGACAGCGAATCCTTCTCCCCTGTTTCCTGCCGGATTATTTCTGGCAGCAGGACGCTCCCAAAAGTCGGTTTTTCCAGTAGGACGCTGTCCCCCAGCGCCTCTTTGACGCTGGGATTGATTTCCCATCCCTGCGTTCCCCGGATGCAGTGTGGTACCGGCAGATTCCTGCCTTCCGATGTCTGCAGATAATCCGTTCCATGCGTATCCATCGTAGCGATCACCCGGTATCCTGTCTTCCTGCATTCCCGGATTCGGTTTACAACAGCCGGAACAATTGCCTGTGCTTCCTTCGTCCCAAGTGCACCGTCAACAAAGTCATTCTGCATGTCCACTACGATCAGATATTTTCTTTCTGCCATTCTGTTTTCCCCCTGTCATTCCACTGATATAACACCGCCGGACGCCCTCTTCTCCGGCTCCCGGTTTTTTCCGTCTGTCGGATTGCCCCGGACATTTCATACTGTTTCAGAATCTGACGTCTGAAATTGCTAGGATCCTGCGGTTTGCCGAGAATCGCTTCATAAATGGTCTGCACCTCACTGAGTGAGAACGCATTTGGATCGCGGACAAATGCGAAGCCAATGGGTGTATAGTTCAGTTTCCCCCGGATTCTTTGAATGCCTGTGCGAATAATGCGCCAATGGTCAAATGCCAGGTCCGACTCATGCAATTCCTTTCCCCCTTCTTCGCAAAGAAGAAGACGTCCGTTTTCCTCTGTCACTTCAAGAAGATGCATTGCTTGCTTTCTTTCTTCAGGAAGTGCCTCAATTTCCGTCCACGGTACAACGATCAGATAGGAAATGGAAATCACCCTGCCACGCGGATCCCTCTTGATATCCGTAAACGTGTAAAGCTGCTCCATGTATCGTCTTCCAATGTTCAGCATTTCCTTCGCAAGCAGGTTGACCGCTGTTTCAGCGGATTCATTGATTTCCACCAGCCGGCCTGGCAATGCCAGTTTTTCCGCGAACGGAGGCTGTGTACGTTTGGAAACCAGCACCCTGAGTCTTTCACCATATACTGTCAGAAACAGGATATCAACCGCCACATATAGACGGTCCTGGGACAGGACTTCGTGCAAATCCATCTCACCTCTCTTTATGGTCATGTCGACCATAAATATCTTACCGTTTCCTTTCCGGCTTGTCAATGATTTATTGTATTAATTACCAAAAATATTTTCGCGACGGGATGCCTCATGAAAAGAGTCTGGCTTTTCCTTTTTTTCATTGAAACGGGTCTCCAGGTTTGTTATACTCTATAAAAACAATCGGTATATGGCATTTCTGCATGCATTGGTCATCCTGGGTTCCTCCACTGTCTTCCCATACCTTCCCCTCCGTCCTTTCGGGCCGGAGAAAAGCATCAGGAGGGAGTATTTCATGGTATCCGGAACACGCTTCTTAACTATTGATTCCCAGACCAGGTTTTCTTCTTCTCCTTACCTGTTTGGTCACAATCTGGAACATACACGTGCATGCATTTCGGGCGGGCTCAGTGCACAGCTTCTGCGCAACCGGAAATTCGCCGGACGCCCTTCCGCCAGGAGCGGTGTTTCTGCGGAATGGTTCGGAATCGGAGAACGAGTCTTCTTCTGCAATGATCAGGACCCTTATGTCTGTCATTACCATCCGAATAAAATGTGGCGTCGCAATGAGCTGAATGCACAGACGGTCCAGAATCCCATCGAAGGCCAGACCGCAGGACTCGGTCAGGCCAGCCTTTTTCTGAAAGCCCATACCCGTTATCAGCTTGCCTTTGTGGTCAAATGCAGTCATCCGGTTTTGCTCACGATAGCCCTGACGGACCGAAGCGGTCTTCGGATCTATACCACAGAAACACGCACCCTTGAAAACAAAGCATGGCAGCGCTATGAACTCAGCCTGTCCGTGCCCTGCGATGATCCGGAAACCTGTCTCCGGTTCACCTTTTCCACATGCGCTTGCCTGGTTTTCGGTTCTGTTTCTCTTCTGCCTGAAGACCATTTTCACGGTATGCGCCGTGATGTGATTGAACAGCTGAAAAAACTCGGTGTCGGCATGCTCCGCTGGCCAGGCGGAAATTTTGCCGGAGAATACAGATGGCAGGACATGTTTCTTCCTGTCGACATGCGTGCACCGCTCCAGGCGTTCACGGAAGATGAAACTCAGCCTTACACCCATGGATACGACATGCATGAAATCGATACAGACACATTCCTTGCCCTTTGCCGGGAAATTGGGGCCGAGCCCTTCATCACCATCAATTTGGCATGGGATTCCCCGGAGCTCTGTGCTGCCTGGGTAGAATACTGCAACGGCTCACCTGACAGTAAATACGGTCGGCTTCGTGCAGAGCGGGGACATGCAGAACCGTACCATGTGCGTTTCTGGTCCCTCGGCAATGAAATGGGCTATGGGCACATGGAAGGTCCTATGCAGCCTGACCAATATGCCGCGCTTGGCTTGGCCGCCGCTCAAAAAATGCTTCAGATCTGCCCGGACCTGGAGCTCTGCAGTTCCGGCCCCTATGCTTACACAGAACAATCCGACAAGTGGATCGAGCATTCTGCCAAATCTCTTTACCCTTCTGCTTCATGGATTTCTTTCCACACCTACAACCATTTTCCACATACGTACACCTCACCCGAAGGCATTCGTCAGGCTTATGAGACGGCAATCGCCGCTGTGAAGGAAAACCGTGAAAGCCTGGAGGCCCTTCGGGAAAAAGCCCCTGATTTCTTGCACATTTCCTATGACGAATGGAATCTCTGGGCATCCTGGTTCAGAAAAACCAATGCACTGGAAGGCATGTTTACTGCATCCATGCTGCATATGATGCTCTATGCAGGTTCTGTTCTGGATGTCCCGGTCATGTGTTATTTCCAGCCGATCGGAGAAGGCGCTGTGGATGTGCTGCCGGACCATGCGGAACTCTCTGCCAACGGTCAGGTATTCAACCTTCTGAAAGTACACAAGGGATGTGAAATCTGCAGCATTCATGGTCTGGATGACTACGAAGCCGTGGCTTCCATCCGGGATGGAGTGCTTTCCCTTTCGCTGATCAATTCAGCTTTCGATACCTCGGAAACATTCAGCATCAGCCCATGCGGCCAGTGCTTGCGTTCCGTTGTTCTGATGGCTTCTGATCTGCTTCCCGGGTCGCACTTTGTGGAAGCCGCTTTGGATGTTCTTACCTCAGAAAGCAGGGTGACGGCCACGCTGCCTCCCCGAAGCATCTCCCTGATTCAGTTCAGGCTTGAGTAGCATGAATCCGGAGTATCACCCATAGAATCACATACGGAGGAATCAAGGATGAACGATTACCAAAACCCTGCCCTGGATATCGAAATCCGCATTCGGGACCTGATGGACCGGATGACTCTGGAAGAAATGATCCTGCAAACCGACCAGTATTACAGCCATGACTTTACGCAGCGTGATGCCCTGGATACTGTTGAGTCAATCGACATGGATCAGCTCGATGGTATGCTCCACGGGCTCAGCTGCGGAAGCATCCAGGCCCGTGGAATGACACCCGAACAGATCAACCAGCTTCAGAAATATGCAGTTGAAAAAACGCGTCTTGGAATCCCCTTCCTTTTCAGTGAAGAGGCACTCCATGGCCTGTGTCATCTTGATGCGACCGCTTTTCCCCAGCAGATCGGTCTCGCAGCAACCTTTAACCCCAAGCTTGGCAACAAAATGGGCCGTGCGATCGGTACAGAGGCCCGTGCAATGGGAATCCATGAAACATACAGCCCTGTCATGGACCTGATCCGTGACCCAAGATACGGCCGTACGGAAGAATCCTATGGCGAAGATACCTATTTATGCGCTTCGTTCGCCCGTGAGGTTGTCCTCGGCATGCAGGGAGAGCATCTGTCCGATCCGGATGCAATTGCCGCTGAACCCAAGCATTACACCGGATATGGCGCGCCGGTCGGAGGGTTGAACTGTGCGCCGTGCGCAATGGGCCGACATGAGGTTTTTTCTGATGCCATGCCCGTCTTCGAGGCAGCTTTTGCCGATGCCGGTGCTATCGATGCCATGTGCTCCTATAATGCTATTGATGGTATTCCGGTGGCAGCCGATCACGAACTGCTCACGGATGTTCTCCGCGGACAGTGGGGCATGCGCGGATTTGTCCGTTCCGACCTGACCGCAGTCTTGCGTCTCTATGACTGGCATTTTCTCACGCCGACCAGGCAGGAAGCCATGCGTGTCGGGATGGAAGCCGGTGTGGATCTGCAGCTTTACGATTTTCCACACGCAGAATGGCAGACCGGTCTCAAGGAACTTGTGGAGAGCGGACGTATGGATATCGCTGTCCTTCGTCAGGCATGTGCCCGTGTTCTGAAAGTCAAGTTCCTGCTCGGTCTGTTTGAGCATCCATATGTTGATGAGCACATCCATCAACAGGTTGTGCACTCGGAAGCACATCTTGACCTAGCCCATACCATCGCCCTGGAAAGCATGACACTTCTGAAAAATGAAGGGCCTCTTCTGCCTCTCCGCAAAAATCTTAAAGCAATTGCTGTACTCGGGCCTGCAGCCGGGAAGGCTATGCTCGGTGACTATACGACCAATGGAAAGGAAGGAATATCCATTCTCGAGGGCATCCGTAAAACCGTCTCTCCCGGCACACAGGTACTGTACGACGCCGGCTGCAATTTTCTTGGAGACACAGCTATGCCTTTTCCCTATGGTTTTCTTCGGGACGAAGATGGCAATCCCGGTCTGACCGGGCGCTACTATCTTGGTCGCAGGCCGGAAGGAACAGCAGTCCTCACCCGCTGTGATAAGGTCATTAATTTCAACTGGATTTTTTCCAAGCCGCACCCTGACCTGGACGCCTATCGTTTCAGTGTCTGCTGGACCGGCAGCCTGGTACCCGATGAAACTTTCGACGGATATATTGGTTTCAATACGCAGGACAGTATGCGTCTGTTTGTGGATGATGTTCTTCTGATTGACGGCTGGGGGCCTCGCAAGGATGCCAACTGTACGGTCCCCTTCCATTTTGAAAAAGGGAAATCCAGTAAACTCCGCATTGAATTTACCAATGATCACCGGGGAGCCCGTGTCGTTTTTGGCTACTGCAGGGACCGTGAAAACTTTACACGTGCTGTTGAGCTCGCAAAGCAGGCAGACGTTGCCATTCTCTGTGTAGGAGACAACCCTGACACATGCGGTGAAAACCTTGATCGTGTCGACCTGAATCTTCCTGGCCGACAGGATGCATTTGTCCAGGCTGTCGCTGCTACCGGAACCCCTATCGTTCTGGTTCTGCAGACCGGGCGTCCTGTCTCTGCAGTCTGGGCTGAAGAGCATATCCCCGCCATTCTTGAAGCCTGGTTCCCGGGTGAAATGGGAGGTCTCGCTGTGGCTGAAACGCTGTTCGGCGATCACACGCCATCCGGTCACTTACCCATCTCTTTCCCGAGACATGTCGGACAGATTCCCTGCCACTATACACGCAGGCCAGGCGGTGGACGAAGGTACGTCGAAATGAGCTGGCTTCCACTCTATCCTTTTGGATATGGCTTGAGTTACACAACCTTCGATTATGCAGATCTGAAGCTTTCTGCAGAATCAATTACCCCAGGGTCATCGATTGAGGCCACATTTACGGTCACCAACACCGGCAGCCGGGAAGGTACAGCCGTTCCCCAACTGTATCTCCGGGATATGGTCAGTTCCACTCTCAAGCCCATCATGGCCCTGGCCGCCTTCACCAAGGTGCCCCTGCTTCCCGGGGAAACGAAAACCGTTACACTGACAATCGGGCCTCGTGAAATGCGGACACTGGACCCGCATTTTCAATGGCACATTGAGCCCGGAGAATTCAAGGTATTCCTGGCTGATCATGCTGAGAACCTGCTGATGAGCAGTACCTTCTCGGTCCAATAAAGCATCCCATTGTATCATCTGGTCGAGACTCAATTCACTGATGGAGGTGCCCTATGTCCCATTCGATCCAAACCGTGTATGTTGTCCATCATTCCCATACTGACATCGGATACACGGACCTTCAGGAACGTGTGATCGACACCCAGATCGATTATATCCGCACCGCAGTTGGCATGATGAAAGACCCTGTAAATGCTGACTTCCGTTGGAACTGTGAAACACTTTTCTGTGTGGAGGAATTTTTCAAAACAGCTTCCGAAGAAGAAAAGAGTTCCTTTATCCAGCTTGTCGCTGAGGGTAAGATCGGTATTTCCGCGAATTATCTGAATTTCAATGATCTTGTCGATTGCAGTGTTTTCCGTTCCCGCCTGCATGCATGGCAGAATATTCTGCACATGAAAACTGCCATGATGGCAGATATCAATGGCATTTCCATGGGCTACCGAGACGCGATGCTCGATGAAGGCGTTGAATTTCTCCACATGAATATCCACTGTCATCACGGCATGTACCCGCTTTATCAGAACCAGACAGCTTTCCGCTGGGAAAATGCGGAAGGGAAATCCATGCTGGTCTGGAACGGAGAGCACTATCACCTTGGCAATGTTCTGGGGATCAAACCGAACCACACCGCAAACTTCATGACGCAGAACCATCTGGGCAGTCTTTCGCTGCCGCAGGATGATGTAGATGCACTCCACCAGAACCTGGATGGATATCTGACCCTCTGTGAGAAAGAAGGGTATCCGTATGACTTCATCGTCCTTTCAGTTTCCGGTGTCTTCAGCGACAACGCCCCTCCTGAATCCGAGATTCTCCGTACGATTCAGGGCTATAATGCATGCTATGGAAACGAAGGGACAAAGCTCATCATGGTTTCCCTTCAGGAACTGTACGAGGCCATTGCTCCCAAGCTTCAGGATGTTCCGGTGTTCAAAGGCGATCTCAACGACTGGTGGGCAAACGGTGTCGGGTCCACCCCGTATGCGGTCAAGCATTATCGCGATGCACAGCGCAGGTTTCATTTATGTGAACGTCTGGATCCAGACCTTGCAGCTCATTATCCGGAAGAGGTGCGGACAGCAGAGGACCACCTTCTGCTCTATGCCGAACATACCTGGGGACATTCCTCCACCATCTCCAATCCGTATGACACAATGGTTCTGAATCTTGATCTCCGCAAAACAAGCTACGCTTCCATGGCGCATGAAGCAGCTTCACGAATGCTGACCCACATTGCCAGGAAAAAAGGAGATCTTCTCAGATACTATGCTACCAATGGGGCTATATGTGTCTGCAATGCAAGCCGCTGCGGAGGTCTGAAAGCCGTTGACTTCTATATTGAATCTCCCAGACTCGCCCGGGCACAGATTACAAATGATCACGGAGTGTTCCTCACCTGTCAGGTATCACCACATCCTCGCGGTCGAAAGATCACTTTTATGGATACTTTCCAGCCCGGCGAAGAAAAGACATACATTTACAGGGAACTTCCTCCACTCAACGAGACCCTGAACAGCCGCAAATGCTATGTCGGTGCTGAACGTATTCGGGATATCGTCAATACCTATGATCCTGTTACCTATCTTCTCCCGAATCATTTCGAGAATGCTTTTTTCCGCCTGGACTACCGCATTCATGAAGGTATACTTTCTTTCAGGGACAAACGGTCCGACACAGAACTGCTCGGGAGCGGCATTGCACCATTTTTTACTCCCATCTATGAAGTCACTTCCACGCATATCCCAGGTGGAAACTCCCTGCATCCGGAAAATGAACAGAGAAGGCTTATCGGACGTAATATTCGTGGAATCCATGCACAGGTATCCCTTGGACAGCTTGAAAATGTCATCTGCGAAGAACGCGGCCCCATCTTTACTCAGCTTCGCCTGGTATTCACATTGCCCGGGACTGTACGCGCTGATGTCTATCTGAAACTGTTTGAAGCAATTCCACGCATTGATTTCACTCTGCAACTGGGAAAAACAATCTCCTCCGATATCGAGAGTGTTTTTATGCCACTCTCTCTGAATTATCCAGGACGGAAATACCTTGTGCGCAAAGGCGGTACTGAACCCTTCCTGCCGGGTGTACAGCAGTTGCCCGGGACATGCATGGAATATACGATGAGTGATGACGGTATCGCGTTCCTTCATGAAAAAGGCACTGCCCTGATCTCAACCTTTGACGCCCCACTGGTCTATGCGGGTGAAATGCGGCATCACCCGATCAGGCTGTGCGAATGCAGGCCTGAGGACAACCAGCGGCCGGTCTATTCCTGGATCATGAACAACACCTGGGAAACCAACTTCAAGATGGATCTCTCCGGTTTCAGTGAATTCCAGTACAGTCTGTTCCTGACTGACCGAATGACCCCCGAGGAAGCCATGGATGCATTGGAGGAAACCAATTATCCGCCCTATGTCCTGATGATCCGGCAGGACACACCCTAATCAACTGACTCGCTTCAGGGAAGCATGCTTCCCTGGATTTTTTTTGGCTCTTCACGGAAAGTTAGGGAAAGCCCCTCCTCCAATCTGCTAGAAGTAGAAGGACGGCGGAAAGCACTACTTGTTCGCCGAGCCTTTCACGGCACAGCCGTGACACATGCTG
>ONVN01000392.1 GCA_900321295.1 uncultured Eubacteriales bacterium | reverse complement strand
CTGAATGTACTTGCCGTCAGCATCCTTGGCATAGAATTCATCAGACAGATAGCAGCCATTGCCGTCGTCCTTGATTTCAACGCCTTCACCCAGCCATGCAGCAGCATAGCTTGCACTGAAAGCACCATAGGTGATCTTGTAGAAGTAGTTGGCATAATCAGCAGGAACAGTCACAGAGAAGGTGTAATCGTCAATCAGATGCAGACCGGCGAATTCCTTGGTGCCTTCCTCGCTGCCAGGGCCGGTGTACTTCTGATAAGCACCCTGCCAGCCAACAAGGGTACGGTAGCTGGATTCACGGGAAGCGGCTTCGGTGCCGACAGGAGAACCAAATGCCATAGTGAAGGCAAGATAGTCCTTAGCGGTGACAGCGCTGCCATCGGAGAACTTCAGGTCGTCCTTGATCTTGATGGTGTAGGTGAGGGAACCGTCTTCGTTGGTAACTTCTTCATGAGAATCAACGACGGTCTCATTCCAGGTGTATCCGCCTTCCTTGGTGGTGGAGACGGTTTCAAGACCGCTGGTCAGACCTTCCACATCATTATCGGAAGCGCCAGGGCTGGACTTGCCGAAAGCGGCATAACGGAACTGTCCGGAAAGCTCAGTGGAGTTGCCAAGGATGATGGAATTATCTTCTTTTTCAGAAGACCAGTCGATCAGAGCGGAAGCAGGGCTCCAGAAGGGGTTGGTAGGATATTCATCAACACCCTTGATCTGAGCATTGTACAGATCATAATACTCGTTGCTGTACAGAGGAACTTCAGGCAGCAGGTAATTCCAGCGGGTGATGTACAGTCTCCACCATGCGGCGTAAACGTCATCTTCCGTCTCGTAATCACCAGCAGGCGTGGTGTTGTACACCATAGCCATGGTCAGGAAGTCCAGACCAAGCAGCTTTTCTTCGCCGTCGACAGTGATATAACCAAAGCCGGTCTCTTCGTCTTCAGTTACGTCAGCGATGGTGATGTTTGCACCATACTTGTCGTACAGAGAAGTATAGTCTTCGCCATACTTGTAGTTGCCCAGTGTCATGACCTGGAACTCAGGCTGATCCGCAACGTTTGCGGCATCAACGTCAGCAAGAGAGCCGACAACTGAGAAGACCATGACCAATGAGATGAGCAGTGCCATGAGTTTCTTCATTTGAGCGTCCTCCTTGAAAAATAATAACCGTTTTCACGGATATTTGACAAACAGCTGCTGCTGTCGTCTTCTGATGAAAATGAAACACACATCTATTGATCATACAAAAAAGAACGAATGATCAACATAATGTACCCCTTATTATATTCTAATGAGAATTTAAATTCAAGCCGTTCTGACAATTTCATAAGAGGAATGCAAGGGGCGATGGTTTCATGAGAGAAGAATTGCTGAATAAAGCTGAATCAATAAATGAAGAAAATGTCATTCACTTTGCTTCCAGAGAGAAGAAATGCGAAAAGCGTGGGGATGCATGACCCCTGTTGCGGTGTTTTTTCAGAAAATGGACTGTTCATACGGAACATGGGAATTCGGCATCTCTGCAAAATCCACAGACCGCAGGAGAAGAATCAGGCCGATCGAAAAGCAGGCGATGACAGCACATAGGATCATAAACAGGATGTCTTCTGCGAAAAACTGCCAGTTGCCCGTATATATGCGGTATCCAACGGTTACAACCAAAGTGAGGACTGCACAGGCTGCAACGGCAGTACACGAACGTGACATGCGGATAAAACTGTGCATGTACTGATCCTGCCGCATAGGTTTTCCTCTGAAAGGGAGGGAGGTAGCTCCCATGAGCAGGTACAATAAAGGCATGAGACCTGCCAGCAGAGGGAACATCACGATCACCTGCCCGCTGACCAAATGTTTCAGAAGAAGGGTTCCAATGTAAAGCCCGGCAAGCAGGGCTGAAAGAACCAGGGAACAGGGCATGACCTTGCGGGCAGCACCGGGATTACGAAACACAATCCATGTTCCGGTATAGCGTGCTTTTTTCCGGATCCTTCCTTTTGAATCTTTGACTTCGACAATTTCGAAATCACGGGCAAATGTGTTCCGTTCGGGCTTGCCTGAGGCAGAAGGAAAGAAATTGTCCAAGAAACCCATATAAACTCCTACCGTTCGGAAATATATTATAATAGGAAAGATTTGTACAGATACCGTATCCACGGACGAAACATACAGGGCAGCAGATGAAACGGTGAAGAGACTGCTCAATGATTAATTATTCATCGGTGGGTGCCAGTCCTGGAATCGATAAGCAGGTTGAAAAACTGCGCACGAAGAAAGATAATATCATAAGAACTTATGAATTGCAAACATTTTCAAATCCCCCCAGCGTTGAACATCTGATACGGCCCATATGGGCATGCACGGAAGCCTGCGTGCAGCCGGTACCCACAAGAAAAACAGCTGACCATGCATGATTATGCATGATCAGCTGCTGGAATGAAACCTTACTGACCGGAAATGGTGATGCCGTCAAAGGCAATATAGGGGATGGAAAGAGTACCGTCTTCCAAGACATCTTCACTGATATCACGGATGTTCATGAGCATATCCGGGACACATCCGCTGATCATGGTTTCAGAGAGTGCACCGGTGATTCTGCCATTCTCAATCCGGAAACTGTTTTTGGCCACCCCGGAGAATTCACCGCTTGGAGCCGGCTGTCCGCCGGAAAAACGCATCACCAGAATTCCTTTGTCAATCTTCCGGATCATATCCTCAAGTTTTGTATTTCCGGTTGGAATCTTGAGATTCCAGCTGGTGGAACCAGCACGGTCAAAACCGGTTTTATTGGCTCCGTACTGGGAAAGGGCAAAGCTGACAAGCTTTCCGTCCCGGAGAATGTCATAATCCCTGGACAGGAATCCTTCGTTTGTATAGTCTTCTCCGACGACAACATGCGCCGCGTGGGGAACAACGGAAAGCGTAAGACGAGGATCGGCAACCTGCGTATTCAGTTTGTCTTTCCATATGCTGGTTCCTTCAATGAGGCTTGCATCGGATACGAAATTGCTGAGCATCGTGTACAGGACGATTTCGATGAGGGCAGCCGGAGCTAGCAGGGCGGTCCCCACATATTTGCTGCCGAGCGGAAGCGTATCAATCTGTTTCTCCACCTCGGAAAGTTCACGCTCGATGAGGGCACAGTCAATCACGGGCCGATCGAGCTTTTTCAGGGTCACATCGCTGGAATAGAAGGAAGAACCCTTTTCTCCTTCGTGGGCAGAATACATCACAGAGAAGGAATAGGCTCCGGACCGGGTACGGTATAGGACGTCGTTGGTGTTCATGTACACGGAATATCCTGCGTTATGGCTTGTGATCATCTGTTCGACAAGAATTTTGGGATGACGTTCCGAGATGTTTTCCAGAAGCTCTTTTGTCCTGGAAAACAGCGCATCCGTATCGCATTCGGGTTCACCGGAAATAAAGGTCCGATCACAGGGTGTATCCGCAAAGGCCCAGGCAGGATCCGGCTCCGCACTTTCACAGGCAGCAAGACATTCCTGCACGGCTGTCTTGACAGCCTCTTCATCAAAACGGTTCAGATGAACACTGCCTTTTCGCTGGTCTTTGAGTACGGTAATGGATACACCGCGGTCAAACAGGGTGCGCATCAGGGAAAACTGACCGCCGTCAACATTGAATTCCCGGGTCTCATCTTCAGATACGGTACACTGAGCATAGGAGGCACCGAGGGACTGAGCTTCTTTCAGAATCAGGGAGGCAAGGTGAATAAGTTTATCTGTCATCTCAGCGACCTCCAATCGTAACCTGACATTTCAGTGCCGGCCCACCCATGCCAACCGGCATAGGCTGCTTTTTCCCGCAGAAACCGGAGGAAGACCAAACGACCGTATCACCGACCATTTCAACGGTTTTCAGCATATCAAAGGCAACGCCGGAAATGGTCGTATCCAGGAGGGCACGTCCGAGTTTACCATGCTTGATTTCATAGCCCATGGTAACACCAAACATGAATTCACCGGTTGTGTCTGCCTGCCCGTTGCCTGAATCAATGAGATAGTAACCGTCATCAATCGAAGCGATCATGTCCTCCAGCTTGTCGGTCCCTGGATGAACCGCGGTATTCCGCATCCGGATCAGCGGTTCATCGGAGAAGAGCCAGGCACGTGCATTTCCGAAAGGTTCCATGCCGAAATGCTGTGCCGACTGGCGGCTGTGCATGTAACCGGTCAGGATGCCGTGCTCAATCAGAGGAGCATCCTTCGCCTCTGTGCCTTCATCATCGACAAATACAGGAAGCGGACATCTCTTGCCGAATGCGGTGTTGGCAAAGTCTGTCAGCGTCACTTTTTCACTGGCAACCTGCCTGCTCAGGCAGTGTCCTGCAACGCTTCCTCCAAGAACAAGGTCCGCCTCAACCGTATGACCGACTGCCTCATGAGAGAGCATGCCTGTCATCATGCCGTCGAGGATCACGGTCTTTTTTCCTGCGTCTGCATAAACGCCTTCACGCTTCTGCATGATACGTTCATAGAGCGCGTCAATTTCTGGATATACCAGAGCGGGATCCGTAAAATTCTGATCGAAGGTTCCTTCGCCGCCTACGGCCTTGAACAGTTCGACAGGGGCTCCATCCGGCGTTTCAGCTGTCATGATGAGGTAGCAATAGGAACGCGGAAGGATGGAATGGGCATCCATGGCATCTGAAGTAAGAAGGATTTTTTCCATGGAATCCTCGGTAGCAGAAAGGGAACGGGAGATAAGCCCCGGGCAGTGTTCCACCATATACG
>ONVN01000074.1 GCA_900321295.1 uncultured Eubacteriales bacterium | reverse complement strand
GAAAACCCCAAGCTGCGCGAGATCGTGAATTCCTGCCCGCTGATCAATGCGGACGGAGCCTCCATCATATGGGCTGCCAGGCAGCTTGGCGTACCGGTATCGGAGCGCGTGACCGGGATTGATCTTTTCCTGAACCTTGTGCGGGTGGCAGCAGAAAAGGGGTACAAAATCTATCTCTTCGGCGCAAAAGAGGAAGTCGTCCAGAAGGTCAGAAAGATTTTTCTGGAGCAATACCCGAACCTGCAGATCGTCGGTGTACGAAACGGTTACTTCAACCCGGAAGATGAAGAGAAAATGGTGGAGGAGATGTCGGCTTCGGGTGCAGACATGATGTTCGTGGCCTTCTCCAGCCCAAAGAAAGAATTCTGGGTCAACAAATATCTCAAGGAACTCCGCATTCCCTTTGTCATGGGTGTTGGCGGCAGCTTCGATGTCGTGGCGGGCGTAACCGATCGGGCACCGAAATGGATGCAGGACCATGGCATGGAGTGGTTTTATCGTTTCATTCAGGAACCGGGAAGAATGTGGAATCGTTATATCGTGGGCAACTGGAAGTTCGTCCTCTATACATACAAAGTAAAGAAGCAGCATAGCTGAAACAGAAGGAGAAAAGTAAATGGTTAACGTGATAGGCCTTGGCTATATCGGGCTTCCGACCGCCCTCATGATGGCTTCCCACTGCATCGAGGTGGTAGGAACAAATCACAGTCAGGGCAAAGTGGATATGCTTAAAAGCGGGAAGACTACCTTTCAAGAGGCAGGTCTGGATGAATTGTTTCGCGCTGCGATCGAAGGCGGTATTCGCTTTACGACGGAATACCAGGTCGCGGATGTATATATCGTATCTGTCCAGACGCCTTATGACGAATTCACCAAAAAAGTTGACATGAGCTATGTCAATGCCGCCATCGGCGACGTGCTGAAAGTGGCACCGAAGGGTGCAGTCATCGTGGTGGAAAGCACGATCAGCCCGGGATCCATTGACCGTTATGTGCGGCCCTATATTGAGAAAAAAGGCTTCAAAATTGGAGAAGACGTACATCTTGTCCATGCCCCGGAGCGGATTATCCCTGGCAACATGGTGCACGAACTGCTGCACAATAACCGTACCATCGGCGCTGACGACCCCGCAATCGGTGAGAAAATCAAAGCGCTGTATGCGTCCTTCTGTCAGGGTGAGATCGTTGTGACCGATATCAAAACTGCGGAGATGACAAAGGTTGTTGAAAACACCTTCCGCTGCGTCAATATTGCCTTTGCCAATGAGCTGGCGAAGATTTGCCGCCATGACGGGATGGATGTGTATGAGGTCATCAAGATCTGCAATATGCACCCGCGCGTGAATATTCTCAACCCCGGCCCCGGCGTCGGTGGACATTGTATTCCTGTCGATCCCTGGTTCTTAGTCGGCGATTATCCCAGCCTGACAAAGGTGATCGGGGAGAGCCTGAAGGTCAACGCTTCCATGCCGGAATTTGTACTGCAGCGTGTCTACGAGATCATGCAGGAGAAAGGAATGACCGATCCTAAGCGCGTTGGACTCTATGGTCTCACGTTCAAGGAAAATGTGGATGATTACCGCGATTCCCCCACGCTGCAGCTGCTGGAGTATCAGAAGAAGCATCTGGCGGAGCCATTGAAGGTCTATGATCCGTTTATTGAAAAGGATCTGGCGGAAAACCAGTACCATGATCTGGATGCGTTCCTTACCGATGTGGATCTGGTTGTCATCATGGTCAAGCATAACGAAATCAAGGAAAACATGGAAAAGCTGACGAGGAAAGTCGTTCTTGACTGTCATAATATCTGCCCTCTCCCGGGAACATACAGACTGTAATCTTTGCTCATGATAAAAGTATTGATGTGCGGGAATCATCCGTCCAACAAGGGCGGCATGACCAGCGTAATCACGCAGATCCGAGAGCATGACTGGGTGAAAGAAGGCATCGAGCTGTCCTTTGTTCCGACCTACTACCCGGGGAAAAAATGGAAGACTGCAGGCTGCTTCGTATATGCGTATTTGAAGGTGCTTCTTACTTTCGTGTTTAAAAAACCGGATGTTTTCTATACGCATATGTCCGTCAGAGGGAGCTTCTCCAGAACGAAGATGCTCCACAGGCTGTGCCGTTTTTTTAAGATCCCGGATGTGATTCACCTGCATGGCTCGGAATTCGCACAGTGGTATGATGCGGAAACAGAGGATAAAAAACAGAGTATCCAGACTCTGATTCGAGAGAGCGGAGCGTTTATCGTTCTGGGCAACAGATGGGAAAACTTTGTCAGAGGAATTGCTCCTGACGCGAATGTAATCCAGCTTCATAACTGCATCCGAATTCCGGAGACTGTGGCCTTATGGCACGAGGATGGGGTTCGGTACATGTACATGGGCGTACTGATTCCGAGAAAGGGTGTTATTGATCTCCTGAAGGCGATCAAGCTTCTCGCTGATTATAAGAAGATAGGGAAATGCAGCTTTGATATCGCAGGTTCCGGCCCGGAAGAGGAGAAGCTGAAGCGGTTTGTGAAGGAAAACGCACTGGAAGAATATGTGCGCTTTCATGGCTGGATTACAGGTGAGAGGAAGACTCAGCTCCTGGAAAATGCAAATGTTCTCGTGCTCCCGTCGTACAATGAGGGGCTTCCGGTCGCAATCCTGGAGGCAATGAGTTTTGGCCTGCCGGTGATCAGTACAACGGTAGGGGATATTTCGGATG
>ONVN01000122.1 GCA_900321295.1 uncultured Eubacteriales bacterium | reverse complement strand
TGAATGTTGCATAATGAAAATGTAGAAAGTTGCAGACCAAAAATGTAGGTTGTTGCACCTGCATTTTGTAGGTTGTTGCAAAGCGCATGCAGGCTTCCCTGGCCCCCGGTACCGGTACCGGGGGCCAGGGAAGCGGCGCGATCCATTGCGGACAAACCCCTTAATCAATATCCTTGTATGTGCACCCTATCACATTACAAGGAGGAAGGAGAATGTTCACAATGGATCAAGTTCATACTATCAGAGACCTTTACTACAATCAAGGCCTCGGCCTGACCGACATCGCGAAAAAACTGAACTGCGATTGGCGTACAGTCAGGAAATACGTCGATCAGGAGGATTTCAGTCCTCCGGCACCGGTGCCGGGGAACGAAATTCAGCATGAGTCAAAGCTCGATCCTTTCAAGCCGCTCATTGACAAATGGCTGATTGGCGATACTGAAAAACGAACACCACGGAAACAGAGACACACAGCCAAGAGAATTCACAAACGCCTGCAGAAAGAAGCACCAGGATACAACTGCAGTTACCGATTAACCGCGGATTATGTGTCTTGGAAGAAAAAGGAGTTGAAGCTGAAGAAAACAGATTCCTACATTCCATTGGTTCACCGTCCTGGAGAAGGTCAGGCTGACTTTGGATTTTCGAGCTTCTATGAAAATGGGAAGTTTCATGAAAAAGGCAAATACCTTGTTCTCAGTTTTCCCTACAGCAACGGCGCTTATCTTCAGCTGAACTATGGTGAGAATACGGAATGCCTTCTGGAAGGACTGCAGGCAATCTTTGAGTATATCGGCGGCGTTCCGATGGAGATCTGGTTCGATAACACCAGCACAATTGTTACTCAGATCATTAAGGGCGGCGGCCGGGAGGTGACAGAGCGCTTTACCAGATTCTATGAACATTACCGTTTCAAACCTGTGTTCATGAATCCTGAGTCCGGTTGGGAAAAAGGGAATGTGGAAAACAAGGTTGGTTATCTTCGCCGTAATCTGCTGGTTCCGGTCCCGCAGTTTGCAAAACTTTCCGAAAAGAATACTGAGCTGCTTCATGTCTGTGATGAGAACATGCACCGTGAACACTATGACAAGGGGCGAATGATTTCCGAATTGTTTCTGGAAGACAAAGCGGCTTTGCTGCCGCTTCCCTCTGTCCGGTTCGATACTTCCAGTTATGGAAGCGCTAACACGGATAAGTACGGAAGATTTACACTGGATAACGGCAAACACCGTTATTCCTCTTCCCCAGCTTTCTGTGAAAAGGTTATTCAGTACAGGCTGACTTCCGCAGAAGTCATTGTTATGGACCTGGATCTCCACGAGATTGTCCGGCACAGAAGACTGTATGGTGAAAATGAATCGGAAAGCATGGACTGGATGCCTTACCTGAAGTATATTGCCCGGAAACCACGCTCCCTGCGGAACAGTGGAATCTATGACATGATGCCGGAAAACATGCGTCACTTCATGGATACCTGTGACAACGCTGATCGCGGAAAAATCCTGAAAACCCTGTCAGAGCTGACGGACAGAACAGGCTTTGACAGTGCACTGCGCACAGTGGATGAAGCCATTCAGTTGCAGGTTAAAGATCCGGACAGTCTGAAGAATCTGTATCGCAGACTGTATTCGGATGTCCCGGCCTTACCACCTCTGGAATCCTCTATGGATACGCCCCTGGGGAAGATTATTCCGCTTCGCAACGATTTTTCTTCCTACGATGCGGTGCTGAAGGGAGATGTGCAGCATGGATGAAATGAAGGAAGCTTTGGCTGCATGCTGCAAAAGACTCAGGTTATCCGCATCCCTTGCAAGCCGGGCTATGAAGCTGGAAGGAGAAACCCACCAGGAATTCCTGCTGAATCTCCTGAACAGTGAAATCGTCAACAGGGATGCCGCGAGAATTACACGCAATCTCAACGCTGCTGGATTTCCCTGCAGATACAAACGGGAACAATACCGAACGGATGAGATTGACTTCCCGGATGATGTCAGTTTCGAAAGCCTCCTGGGCCTCGATTTCTACCGGAGTGGCAAGAATGTCATTATGTACGGTGGAACCGGCACCGGGAAGACCATGCTGACTATCCTGATTGGCATGGAAGCCTGCAAGGAAAACATTCCTGTCCGTTTCTTCCGCGCGGCTGCACTGGTCAATCTTTTAGCAGAGCACAAACAGGCCGGGACACTCTCCCTGTTTAAGAAGCGGAAGCTTGATCCGGCCAGGATTCTTATGCTTGACGAATTCGGCTACGTGCCCTATGACCGGGTCGGTTCAGAACTGCTTTTCGATTATCTGTCGGAAATTCATGAGCAGAAATCCATTGTTCTGAACACCAATCTGGAGTTCTCACAGTGGGTGAATGTCCTGTATGACAAGCGGATGACTACTGCGTTGATTGGCAGACTGATTCAACATGTGGAACTAATCCTTTTCCCAGGTGAAAACAACCGGCTCCGCGAATCCAGCATTAACCAGGCCTTTGCCAGGACAAACAGCCGTCAGGGGGTGAGCACATGAGCAAACAGCAGACTGCCATTTCCTGGCAAAGCGAATGCAACGATTTTGATTACAACAATGTTGATCCTGACACACTGAAGGAATGGGAAGCTGAATTACGTCGGGAGAACTGGCGTGATATGCGGAGTTATTTAAAACAGTTCCCTGATGCCACTCAACAAGAAAAGCGGGCCTTGCGCAGTTGGGTCCGAAGTGGTCACAGCCCCTACGAGAATGGTGACTACATTGCCAACGAATCCGGCGAACCGATGGATTTCATTAATGCATCGCGTTGCATGGAAGAACTATACCAAGAGTATTTGAAAGATCCTGAGGGTTTCTGCCGACAGGTGGAGGAACAACGGGTCAATATTGATTCCTCTCTGAGTCCCGACAGTGATGATTTACCCTTTTGATTGACTGATTGAACACCACCGGTATGTCGGTGTGTGTGCTGGTGGTGTTCTTAGTTTGCTCGTCCGTGATGGACCTGCTGCAATTACCTACATTTTGTTGTTGCAACAACCTACATGACCGCTCTGCAACTTTCTGCATTTCGGTCTTGCAAAAAACAGAAAAGTGGATCTGAAACGCGGAACGATTGCTCTTCTTGCGCGGAATAATCACAAAATAAGAGTCCCTTTTCTTTTTGTTTCTTTGG
>ONVN01000053.1 GCA_900321295.1 uncultured Eubacteriales bacterium | reverse complement strand
TGGAAGACCCCAAGCACTGGGGCATTCAGTGCATCATCGAGCGCGGCTATGAGATCGTGGACGGCAGGCTCACCGGCCGCGTGGTCTCCCCGCTGATCATGACCGGCTATGTCCCGGACCTGCTCGGGTCCATTTCCATGCTTTCCTCCGACCGCGAGGTCTTCGGAAGCGGCGGCTGCGGCAAGGGCTACAAGGAATGGGTCAAGGTCGCCGACGGCGGTCCCTGCCTGAAAACCCGCGCACGCCTCGGATAAACAGCATCATCACATCGCTTTGGAGGTTTTCCTATGACGCCATATCTGATCCCCTGCCTGAATGCCTGCGGCGCGGATGCCTGGGAAGTAACGGAAACCCTGACCGAGGGCTGGGAATTCTATTTCATCCGCCATGCGCTGGACCAGCACCGTGTCCGGCACGTCACCCATACCGTTGTCAAAGTCTATAAAAAGAGTGAGGACGGAACCATGCTGGGCTCCGCCTCCAGTGAAATCCATGAAACCGCCGGCGAGGAGGAAACCCGGGGGCTTCTCTCCCGCCTGCTCTTCCAGGCCTCCCTGGTCCGCAATCCGGTCTTTGCCCTGCATGACCCCAAACCCGTGGAATCCCTGGAAGTTCCCGCTGCCGACGTCGCCTCCATGGCCCGGGATTTCCTTGAAACCATGCAGCAGGTGCCCGAAACCGGAGGCGAGAACATCAACTCCTATGAAATCTTTGTCAGCCTGAAGACACGGCATTTCATGAATTCCAACGGCATTGACCTGACAGAGACCACACCGGACAGCATGATGGAGGTCGTGGTCAATGCACGCAGCGAAGGGCATGAGATTGAACTGTACCGCTCCTATACCTCCGGCACCTGCGACCGCGAGAATCTCCTGAAGGACATCACGGACACACTCCGATTCGGCCGCGACCGCCTGCACACCGTGCCGACGCCGCCCATCACCCAGGCCCCCCTGATCCTTTCCACGTCCGCCGCCGTCGATGTCTACCGCTACTTTGCAGAGCGCATGAGTGCCGCCATGAAGTACCGCCGGCTTTCCGACTGGGAGATCGGGCAGAAGGTGTCCGAAGCTCCGCTGACCGTCGAAGCCGTCCGTACACTCCCCAATTCCTCCGGCAATCATGCCTTCGACCTCGAAGGCGCTCCTGTCCGTGATCTGATTCTGATCGAAAACGGTACAGCCCGTGCCTTCTGGGGCGGTCAGCAGTACGGCGGCTACCTCGGCCTGAAGGACGCGTTTGTCGCCGACAATTTCAGCGTCCGCGGCGGTACCGAAACCGAGGAGGAACTCCGCAGCGGAAACTGGCTGGAGGTCGTGGAATTCTCGGATTTCCAGGTGGACCCCATGACCGGAGATATTGCCGGGGAAATCCGTCTTGCCTACTGGCACGACGGGGAAACCACCACCATTGTTTCCGGCGGTTCCGTTTCCGGCAATATGCGTGAAACCCCGCTCCGTTTCTCCGCGGAAACACGGCAGTACGACACGTTCCTTATTCCCGCACTCACACGCCTTGAAACCATGCATGTCACCGGCATTGATCCGAACTGATCCTCCCTCACCGAAAAAAGGAAGCAGAGCGCTCTGCTTCCTTTTCTGTTTCCTGTTGAACCGGACGGTCACTGAATCCTTGTCAGGGTGGCCGCATCAATCTTGCCCCACGCTCCGGCACCCTTGCAGACAACATACACGCCGACCGTCACCCGGTCTTTGTCCTGCACGGAAGCCTCGCAGGCACCTTTGTGCCAGGCATTCCATGAGGTGATTTCCAGGCCCGCCCTTGCTGCTTCCACGCCGTTGACCAGGATGTAGCTGTAGCTCTCATATTCCCCGGCATCGCCGCCCATGATGGAAACGTCAAACAGATAGTTGCCCGCAGGAAGGTCCTCCACGGTCTGCTCCAGGCGGAAGCCGACATGATCCGATGCGGCGCTGTAGAAGTGATAATGCTTCTTTCCGTCCAGGGAGTCTGATTTCTTCTCTTCGATGTACAGCTGTTCCGTTTCCCCGAAGTTGTCCGTGATCCATTCTCCGCCGTCTTCGCCTTCAAAATCGCCGTTGATCAGGTAGTTGAAGTTGACCATGCGCAGCAGGAGGGTCGCCTGCATGCCCTGCGCATCCCCGCGGACCGTGTACTCAGCCGGGCCGGCCGCCTTCAGGGCTTCCGTGTCCACAGCCTCCCAAGTGACCGGAATCTGTACCCGGCTTCCGTCGTTCATGACGGCCGCCACGGTTTCCGGCAGCACAACCTCCCCGGCCAGGTCACAGGTCAGGACCGCATCGTCAATGGCATCCGGCGCCAGCTCCACGATATGGCCGGTCCGGAGCAGTCCGAACGTTGCCAGGGAGGGCAGCGCCTTTCCCTCAAAATCAAACATTGCCTGGTTCTCACACGCACAGCCGCCGTAATAAATCCCGGCATCCTTGGGGTCATAGGAGCCTGCATAGCTTGAGGCCCAGCCGGAACCGTACGTTTCCCACAGCCTGCTGTTTTCCTCAAAGGACGAAGTGCCCACCGGTACCCAGGCACCTTCCCACCAGCACACGCCGATGCCGCCCACCGCATGGACCGCGCTGACCACATCCTGCAGTTCGCCGGACTGTCCCTGCACCGTGACGGGCCAGTACTTCTCATACCCTCCGCCTTCGCCGATGGTATTCCCGGAAAAATCACCGTCCTCCAGCGTATAGGCATAGCTGGTTTCCATGACCATGACCTTTTTCCCGTAGGTCTGCGCAACTTCGCTGAGAACCTGCTTCAGATTGTCGAGGGTCCCGTGCCAGTACGGATAATAGCTGGTGCCGAAGACGTCGTAGTCCAGGTCATAGTAGGCCAGTTTGCTGGCATACATCATGTAGCTGCCGGCCGTCTCCGGATTGGTGAAATGCACGGCCACAAGCGCTTCCGGGAAGACCTCCCGGACCGCACGGCTGCCGGCTTTCATGAGGTGGTGCACAATGTTCATCCAGGTCCGCTCGCCGCACATTCTTCCGTTGGTTTCATTGCCCAGCTGCACCATGCGCACCTGGACGCCGGCCTCTTTCAGCCGGTTCAGGCAGTCTGCCGTATAGGCATAGAGGGCTTCTGCCTTGTCCTTGATGGCCATGCCCTCCCACGCCTTCGGCGCCTGCTGTTTGGCGGGATCCGCCCAGAAATCCGAGTAGTGGAAATCCACCAGCAGCGGCAGGCCGAAGGCCGCCGCCCGCTTCCCGATCTCCACCGCCGCTTCGATATCGTTGTTCCCGCCGCCGTATCCGTGGCCCTCGGCGTCAAAGGGATCGTTCCAGACCCTGACGCGGATCAGGTTGACCCCGTTTTCCGCCAGCAGGGCGAACAGGTCCTTTTCCTCGCCCTGGATATCCCTGTAACGGACCCCAGACGCCTCCAGGGCAAGCACGGAAGAAACATCCATGCCCAGGAAAAAATCCTCCGGCAGGTCTTCCATGGGGCGGACATAAAGTTCAGCGCCATATGCCTGTGCAGAGAGAAGCAGCAGGATCAGCACCAGGATTCCCAATGATTTGCGCATGCCTTTTCCTCCTTCCGGATGCTCAGCGGATAAAATTGGTCCGCAGACGTTCTTCCGTCTCCGGCATGGCGACGCCATGCTCCCGGCCTGCCTGAATGCACTTCAGCAGCCACGCCATGTTTCTTGCCAGGGTCCGCATGATCTGCAGACCTTCCGCATCCTGACGCACTTCCTCGGGCGTGTTCCCGTGCACCATGTTCCAGTACTGGGAAGAAACAACCGGCATCTGGCTGATGGTAAAGTATTTGTTGAGCACATCAAAGGAAGCCGTCGTTCCGCCGCGCCGTGCCGACACAACGGCTGCACCGGGCTTATAGGCCATTTCCTTTCCGTAGTTCCAGAACAGCCGGTCCAGGAAGGCGATCACTTCGCCTGAGGGAGAAGCGTAATATACCGGGGAACCGATAATCAGGGCATCTGCAGTCCGCATTTTTTCCCCGACCTCGCGGACGGCCTCATTGATTTTTCCGTTCACCGCACGGTTCCCGATGAAGATCTGCTCGGAGTCCACCCCGCAGGCCTGAAGTTCCCGCGCAATCTCTTCGAGCGCAGTCCAGGTGCATCCGTGCTCTCTCCGGCTTCCGTTGACCAGAATGACGTTCATTTCTTTTCCTCCGTTCTTCCACAAGATGGCTTTTCCATCCCCAGCATATTATTCCTTTCGGCGCATCAGGGCAAGTCTTTTTCCGAATGGACCTGCTTTCAGCGCATCAAAAGAGGCGGCCGCCTGTTCCTGCTGCGCCGCCTGTTTCTTTTCCGTTTATCCGGGAAAGCCCCTTTACAGCTTCCCGTTCATAATCGCCGTAACCAGTGCACCGTTGTTGAAAAGCGGCGCAAGCGTGGATGCCGAGACCACCTCATTGACCGTATCCAACGGGACCACGGTCTGCACCAGGGGCAGAAGGGCAAAGAGAACAAACACCAGGATCATGCCGCGCAAAAGACCGAACACCCCACCCACAAGACCGTCGAGCTGCTTGAGCACCGGCAGTTTGAAAATCGCCCGGATTGCGCTGAGCAGCAGGGAAATGACCAGGTACAGCGCCACAAAGCATACAATATAGCACAGGATATTCGTGCTCGCTCCCATCACGGTCTGACTCACATAGCTCGACACGCTCTGGGATGCCCCGTACACCTGGTTGGAAAGATTGCTCCGGAGTACTTCGGAAATCGATTCCGGAAGCCCTGTCTTGTCCACAATATCCGCAATGGTCTGTGCGGTCAGGTTGCCGACGTTCATGATGGATGTCGCCAGGTCTCCGATCCGGCTCGAGGCATCCGTATAGGTCAGCAGTGTCCTCTGGAGCTCAGGATTTGAGGCGATATACTCGGTCAGCCTCGGATAGAGCATGAAGGATGCGACCACGGAAATCAGGCAGCCGCCGGTATTGAGCACAGAGGAGATGAAACCCCTGTAAATGCCGAAAAGTACACTGACCCCGAGAATTCCCAGGATCACATAATCCACTATATTCATGATACCTCCGCAATTACTGGACTGCAGGCTGTTTCTTCCTGGCCTCGGTCAGCACCGGATCATGGTCTCCGCCCGGCGCATGCAGTTCATTGATCCTGTCAATTTCTGTCTTGCGAAGCGGTGCGCTGCAGTAGTTGCACGGCTTCAGGGATGCGTAGGCTTCGTTCTCCAGCTCACCGTAGGTAAACGGGCTGAAGATCACGGATTTTGCCGAGTTGCAGGTCTCCTGCGTGTGATAGTACTGTCCGCTCTTGGGATTGTAGTACAGGGTCATCTGGTCATCCGGATAGGCATACTCCCTTCCCTGCCAGTCTTCCCAGATGACAATCTTCATGTTCTGCTTCTTGTTGTTCCAGATCCATTTCATGTTCGTGCCTTCAGGCGTCTTCAGGCGCTGCACGCGGATGCACCCATGGCTGCCGCGGGTGCCGAGCTTGTACTCCGTCGTCTTGTAGTTCTTGGAGCCGTCCGCATTTTTCATGTGCGGCACTTCATGAATCAGGTCACCGTTGTTGAACCGGATGCCCATGGAACAGTACAGGTTGTCGGAGCGGAATTCACCGACGGCCGGCAGCTGCAGAAGAAACTCCCCGCTCCGCGTCTCGTTATAGGGCTGGCGTACATTGGCAAGGCCGGTGGACACCAGCAGTGTGGAGAACAGCGAACCGTCCTTGAAAATATACAGGCGCTGGGTCAGTTTGTCCACCACCAGGGCAATCTCCTGGTTCGGGATCTCGGTTTTCAGCAGGCTGGTCGGAACGTAGCCCTGGACCAGAAGATTCCAGGCCTTGATTTTGCTGTCATGGAAGGAAGAGGAATAGCATTCGATCAGGGACCAGCCGTTCTCCAGGTTTTCCAGCACATGCACGCCCTGGGTTGCACAGGTCACAACGCCGACGCTGCCGGAATTCTCACTGGGTTCGGCATGAATCAGGACCTGCATTTTTTCGGAATTCTTTTTCCCGGTATCCACCACCGTCACCGGGGCCGTCAGCATTTTCCAGACGTTCTCTTCATCGGTGATGTCCATGGGCACCGTCCAGTAATTCAGTTCCGTATCCATTCCGGCATAGGGGCTGCCGTAGGACGGTGTGTACTGGCTCTGGTCCCTGGCCGCCAGCAGCGCCATTTCCGCCGCGGCGGCGGCAGCCAGCTGGTCAAACCCGGAAACCGTGATACTGGACCCCTCCGCCTCCGAGGTCATGCCCTCATGATCGGTCAGCTTGGCCATCAGCGTCCAGACGCCGTCATGGGTGTTTTCTCCGTTCAGGACGATCTCCTGGGTTCCCTTCCGGACCTCCACTTCCGCAAACGTCACAGTTCCGTTTTCCCCGATGCCCGTCACCTTCAGAAGGCCTGCACAGCTCACATTGACTTCCAGGTTCACCGGCTGGTCCGGTGTCAGGGTGCCTGTGTCTGCAGACAGGCTCAGAATCAGGGGAATCACGGGACCGATGGTCACCGTCTGCTCAGCGGTGCGGTCTTTCTGGGAAAGAACCAGGACCGCTTCGCCTTCCGGCGCGGGGATGTTGTTGTAGGTGCCGTTCCACCAGACGCCGTTGAGACCCGCTTCAACCTTCAGTCCTGTCGCCACAACCGATACCGTTTTGTCGTCTTTCCGGAGAACCAGGTCTGCCGTTCCGGCTTCCGGCACATGAAAAGTAATCAAAACAGCCTGCCCGGGCCGGATTTCTCCGGAATGCGGGTCGATGCTCATTCCCTCGGCAAGACCTGACAGGCAGGCAGACAGCACACAGAGGAAAAGCAGCCCGGGCAGCCATCGTCCGATCTTTCTCATGATAACTCCTCGCAATACTGTGAATACATTGATTACCGATCCTTTTCCTTTCCGTTTTTCCGGACCCAGGCGGGAAGGTCAGATGCCCGGACAAGACGGAGATCGCAGCGGACCTGCGGAAACCGCTCCTCGGGGTCCAGCAGACAGGTACGGGTTCCGGCCGCCTGTCCCGCCTCGATATCCAGCGGCCGGTCACCCACCATCACCGCTTCTTCCGGCGGGATTCCGGCCCTGTCCAGCAGATACTGCAGGCTGGCCGGGTCCGGCTTGCGCGGGAATCCCAGTTCCGAAGTGACCGCATCATCCAGAAACCGGTCCAGCCGGTGGGCCTTCAGCCCGGCCACGGCGGTCACATCCCGGTGTGTGCAGAGCATCTGGCGGATTCCCATTTCATGAAGCTCCTCCATCGCTTCCGGAACGCCCGGAAGCGGTAAGGGCTGGGCAAAACGCACACGCTCCAGCGCACGGAAATCCCGGAGCAGAAGATCCGGGTCCGTGCCGAACCGTTCGCCGCAGGCCCTGAGCGCAGCGGAGAGCGTATCCTTCATCGCGGTGAGAAGCCAGTCCCTTTCCGCCTGAAACCCACGCACCGCAAGCGCATCCTGCAGGCAGGATGTCATCGTGGGATAGGTGTCCATGAGTGTTCCGTCATAATCCCAGATCACTGCCTGCATCCGGCCGTCCCTCCCTGATACAACGAATTTCCCGCGCGTAACCTTCCAGTTCATTCGGTGTTTCCAGGACAAAGGGAAGATGGCTCAGCGCAGGATGCCGCGTCACGCGCAGCAGGGCATCAAACCCGATCAAACCCTCTCCCAGCTTGGCATGCCTGTCTTTTCTGGATCCGCAGGCATTCTTCGAATCATTCAGATGGACCGCGCAGAGGCGCTTCAGGCCGATCTGCCGGTCAAAGGTCTCCAGGACATCGTCCAGGTCTTCCCGGATGTTGTATCCGGCGTCCCAGACATGGCAGGTATCCAGACACACGCCCAGCTGTTCCTCAAACTGCACCAGGGACAGGATCTCCGCCAGCTCGCGGAAATCCCCGCCGATTTCGCTTCCCTTGCCCGCCATGGTTTCCAGAAGAACCGGCACGCGGTTTTCCCGCGTCAGGGTCTCATTCAGCACACGGGCGGTTCCTTCTGTCCCGGCCCGGATTCCCCGGCCGGTATGACTGCCCGGATGGAAATTATACAGTACGCCGGGCACCTGCGAAAGCTTTTCCAGGTCCTCGGAAAAGACCCGGCAGGCAAAATCCCGGGTCCGCTCATCCCCTGAGGAGGGATTGAGTGTATAGGGTGCATGGGCGATCACAGGACCGATGCCCTGGGCCGCCGCAAGCCTGCCATACCTTGCAATATCCTCCCGGTCCCAGTCCCGGCTTTTTCCACCCCTCGGGTTGCGGGTAAAAAACTGAAATGTATCTGCCCCGGTTTTCCGTGCGTCCTCTGCCATATGGGCAAACCCTTTTGCGCACGAAAGATGGCAGCCGATCCGGATCCCCGTCATGGCGCGCGGGTGGTGCCGGGCACCGTGGGATGCATTTCGGTAAAGGTCCTGTAATGATCCTCGGTATAAAAGACCAGGCCGTCATTGGAGAAAACAAGCCGGAAGCCATTGCGTTTGCCCTGGGTGTAGTAGCAGTCACACTCATAGTACTGCCGGCCGTTCTTCTTCGGGAGAACGCCTTCATAGTTGCCGAAACGGTCCCCGCCGATGGACATGCCCGGGGCCACATCGCTCAGGTAGTTCCTGGAAGAGTCCCAGCCCAGCGCCATGGCTTCTTTTTTGGTGATGAAGTTCTCCGGCAGGCGGCCGTACACAAAGAGATAATCCGCGATCGCCTGGGGCTCCGTGATCGGGCCCTCCGGCGTCATTTCCGGCGCAGGTGTGTTTTCCGGTTCGGGCGTCCGGGTCGGCCGGGGTGTTTTCGTGGCCTTCGGCGTGGCCGTACTGCTGTTCTTTTTCTTCTTGCTCTTGGCGGTGATCGTATAGCTGCTGTCTGCCCGGAAGTCTTCCGCCGAAGAAATCGAATCCAGAAGCGGTGAGAACAGCACCATCAGAACAAAAAGCAGTGCTGTCAGCCGCTGTGTGAACTGTTTCATCCCATTATCCGTCCTTTTCTTACTTGTGATACCGTTCCCCTGAAGAGATCTTCATGGCCCGGTAAATCTGCTCATAGAGCATGACACGGGCCAGCTGATGGGGAAATGTCATTCTGCTCATGCTCAGCTGCTCGTCCGCCCTCCGGACCACCTCTTCGGACAGTCCCAGGGAGCCCCCGATCACGAAGACAATGGAGGAATGTCCCTGCACCGTGAGCTGTGTCAGGCGGCGGCTCAGTTCCTCCGAGTCCCGCATGGTGCCCTCAATGGTCAGGGCTACCACATAGTCCCCCGGCCGGATGCGGGCAAGGAGCTGTTCGCCCTCCTTCTTGCGGACCGCAGCCTCCAGGGCTTCGGACGAATGGGTGGGCTCCGCCAGGTCCGGCACCTCGATCTCCTCGAATTTTCCGTACCTCGACAGGCGCTTTCGGTATTCGTCCGCCATCTGCCGGTAGGGCTTTTCCTTCATGCGTCCCACACAGAGAACGGTCATGCTCATACCAGGTTCACAGGCTTTCCGGCCAGGTAGGCTCTGAGATTGTCAAACACAATATGCAGGCGCATTTCCATGGATTCCTCCGTGGCAAACGCCGTGTGCGGCGTCAGAAGCGTATGGGGAGCCTCCAGCAGCAGCTCGGATGCATCCAGCGGGGGTTCCCTGTCATACACATCAATGCCCGCGCCGGCAATCCAGCCCTCGCGGAGCGCACAGGCCAGAGCCTTCGTGTCCACGACGGGTCCGCGCGCCACATTGATCAGCAGGGCACTTTCCTTCATGGAGCGGAGTTCTTTCTCCCCGATGAGTCCCCGTGTTGCGGCATTCAGCGGGCAGTGGAGCACCACGATATCCGACTGGGCCAGCAGGGCATCCAGCGGCATATGCTCGATTCCGTCCCTCTCCCCGGAAGTGCAGCGGGCACTGGTCCCGATCACCCGGCATCCGAAGGCGCGGAGAATCCCGGCTGTATGCAGGCCGATCTTTCCGGTGCCCACAATGCCCACCGTCTTTCCGGCCAGCTCCCTGGCGCCGATCCCGGCCTTGGTTCCGCCGCTGCGGGCCGCCGCTTCCTGGGCAGGCAGGTTCCGCATCAGGGAAAGCATCATGCCGACGGCCAGCTCCGCCACCGCGCGGGTGGAATATCCGCTGGCGTTGGACACCGGAATGTCTCTCTCCCGCGCTGCCTCCAGTCCGACATGGTCGACGCCCGTAAAGGCCACATCGATGTATTTCAGCTTCGGACAGGCACGGATGACATCCGCAGGAAAAGGCATATTCGCAAGAATCACCGCATCCGCATCCGCGCATTCCCCTTTCAGGGTATCTGCATCCAGGGTGCGCTCATAACAGGCAAAGGTATGCCCCTGTGCCCGAAGATCCTGCATTTCAGCTTCCAGCTTTGCCTGGCTCACGCCCAGGCTTTCCAGAATGGCAATTTTCATGTCTGTCTCCAGCCTTTCCTCTTTTCTGCTATGATATCAACCTACATTTATTTCGGTATATGCTTTTATTTTCCTGCCTTTTGCCTGTGCAGGCGCATAAATCCGTCCAGTGCAGCCTGTCCTTCCGGTGTGACCGGCTTGATCCAGGTGCCCCGGTAGAGATGAATCTGCATGAGGACGAAGCGCACCGGTTCATCGGCATAGCAGCAGGCAAACACCGCAAGGAACGGCGCATGGACCAGAAGTCCTGTGGTGGTGACCAGCGGAAGAACCATCAGGTACATGAAGACGATTTCCAGCACCGTGCCATAGACTGCGTCACCGGCGGAACGGTAGGTGTCATTCTGCGTCCAGTTCCCCATGCGGATCACACATGCAGCCGCATAGATCATGAGCATTCCCCGGCAGATTTCCATGCTCTCCCCGGAAAGCCCCATGGCTCCCAGCACCGGCCGGTGCACCAGAACCATCGACAGGGCAATCACGCCGATGGTGCCCATGCAGAGATAGACCAGCCGTTTTGCCCGTTCATAGGCGACCTCCAGATGACCGGCACCGACCTCCTTGCCGACAAGCACCGAGGATGCGTTGGAAAAGCCGGCAAAGAATCCGATGATCAGGCCTTCCAGGGTGCGGAAAACAGCGGTGGCCGCGATGGCGTTCTCGCTCTGGCGTCCCAGCACCATGTTGATCACCATGTTGCCGACCCCGATGAGGACTTCATTGGCAATGATGGGACCGCATTTGCGGAAATATTCCGATGCAAAGGCGCGGGTCCAGAGAAAATGCCTGCGGAAAGCCGTCAGATACGTGTACCCGCTCCTGCGGGCCAGGAAAAAGATGACGGATACATTGACCAGGGCCGAGCAGACGGTTGCGGTTGCCGCACCTTCAACGCCCATCGCCGGAAATCCCAGATGTCCGCCGATCAGGCAGTAATTGAGAAAGCAGTTGACGACCACCTGGGCCGCCCCACCGTAGAGCGGAATGCGCACACGCTCCGTGGAGCGCAGGAGGGCTGCCGCCGCCATGCCCAGAACCTGCAGGGGATAGGACAGGGCGACAATGCGCAGATACCGGATACCGATTTCCGAGATGGAGACCTTGTCGGTATACATCGCCAGAACAACGCCGGGAAACAGCATGCCCATCAGACAGAAAACCAGTGCCACGGTCATCATGCACACAAGGGTCATGCCATAGGACCGGTGAATGCCGTCCTCGTCCTTTGCACCCCAGTACTGTCCGAAAAACAGCATGCCGCCGCCGACAAATCCCCAGTATCCCGCAAACATCAGGGAGGAAAACTGCGCACACAGACCCACCGCGCCGACGCTCAGCGCGCCGAGGCCGGCAATCATCATGGTGTCAATCATGCTCCCCGTGGTCATCAGCAGGTTCTGCAGAGCCACAGGGATCGCAATCGCAGCGGTCTTTCCAAGGAATTCCCGCCACGGAAACGATGTCTTCACGGATTCTTCCCTCCCCATCATCAGCAACGGTATGATACCGCATGAAAAACAGCCCTGCAAGGCCTGCAGGCATGGTTTTGTGCCTGCAGAAGCGCAAAAACCGAATGTGACATTTTGTCAGAAATTTGTGTCAGTTTGTGACATAATTTCTTGACTTTTTGCAATACATGTCTTACAATCACTCTGTAACTTTATGAATTCCGGGGAGATTCCCCGTTTCTCTACAGGAGGCTTGCTTATGGGACGCACTTTTCAACGGCTGCTGAGTGCATGCTGCGCCCTTATGATCGCTCTTTCCGTCTGCACCTTTGCGCAGGCGGCAAAGTCGCTGCCCTTCCCGTTTGACACGGTGGCCACCGATACCGTCAACATGCGCCGGTCTGCTTCCGCCAATGCGGTCATTCTGGAACGGGTTGCCAAGGGCGAAACCGTAACGGTGACCGGACAGAGCGGGAATTATTTCGAGGTCACCTATAAATCCCGCACCGGTTACATCCTCAAGACCTACCTGTCCACGGAACCCGGGGATATGGTCACCCCGGCTCCCACCGAGGAACCCACTGCGTCCTCCTATCCGTATGACACCGTGACCACCGACAAGGTCAATCTGCGCGCACGTGCTTCCCTGTATTCAAGCATCCTCAAACAGATTCCGAAAGGTGCGACCGTCACCGTCACCAAAGTGACCGGCACCTGGGCCGCCGTCACCTACGGCACCCGCTCCGGTTATGTGAAGAAGGATTACCTGGCCCTCAAAAAGATCGTGCCCACCCCCAAGCCCACGCCCGTTCCGACAGCCGTTCCGACGCTTTCCCCGCAGGAGAACGCCTCCAATTATCCTGTTCTCCAGTCCGGCAGCACCGGCTCCGCCGTGCGTGCCCTCCAGGAAGCCCTGAAGGAGCTTGGATTCTATTCCGGCACACCCAACTCCACCTTTGATGAGGCCACCCGGACCGCCGTCCTCAGCTTCCAGAAGAAAAACAAGTATCCCGAGACAGGCATCGTGGATGCCAACCTCCAGGCCTTCCTGTATTCCGGAAAGCCCCTGAACACCAAAGGCAAAAAGACTTCGGTCAAGACCCTTGCCCCGGTGGCCGGCATCGCCGTCACCAGCGGCAAGAAGGGCGAGTTCGTCGGCACCATCCAGCTGCGCCTGCATGAACTCGGATATTACAACGGAACCATCACCCAGGTGTATGACTCCGCCACAGTCAAGGCCGTGAAGAATTTCCAGAAATACAACGCGCTGACTGCCAGCGGCGTCTGCGATCTGGCAACCCAGAACGCCCTGTTCGCAGACACTGCCTATGCCAACACAGCCCTGACGCCGACCCCCGTTCCGACCCCGGCACCGACCTTCCAGGTACCCGCCGGCAGCGTATCCAAGGGATCCTCCGGCGCGGATGCCAAGCTTGTCCAGCAGCGCCTCAAGGACCTCGGCTATCTGACCGGAAAAGTGGACGGCAAGTTCGGTTCCACCTCCGTCGCTGCCCTGAAGGATTTCCAGGCCAAGCACAACCTCAAGGATGACGGCATTGCCGGCGCATCCACCTATGCTGTGCTCTTCAGCTACAACGCCCTGCGCAAGAATCAGGAACCCACTCCGGTTCCCGCCACCGAAACCCCCGTTCCGACCCCGACGCCAGTTCCCACCATGGAACCCATCACCGAGGACAATGTGGTCCGCATCACCTCCGGTGTTGAAGGCGAGGCTGTTCTCTATCTCCAGGCCCGTCTGACAGAGCTCGGATATTACAGCGCGGCCCTCGACGGTATCTGCAAGGCGGATGACGTGGCGGCCATCAAGGCTTTCCAGAAGGAAAACGGTCTGAAAACGGACGGCATTGCCGGTTATGACACCCAGGTAATGCTCTACAGTGCTTCCGCCCGTCCCTATGCCGCTCCCATCGCAACCCCTGAAGCCGATGCTTCCACTGCCGTCACCCTGAAGAAGGGTTCCACCGGTGATGCCGTGGCAGCGCTTCAGACCCGCCTGATTGAACTCGGCTACCTCTACGGCAAGGCCGACGGCGTTTACGGCACGGCCACCGCGAGGGCTGTGGCTGCCTTCCAGGCGGCCAACAAGCTGTCCAAGGACGGTGTTGCAGGAAGCCGCACCCTGGCCAAACTGTATTCCAACTCTGCGGCCAAGCCCACGGCAACGCCTGCTCCCACGGCCAAGGCAACACCGGCTCCGGCCTCTTCCATCCTCCGGCGCGGGGATACCTCCGCTGCCGTCAAAGAGATGCAGAACCAGCTGATCAAGCTCGGTTATCTGACCGGCAAAGCCGACGGTGTCTTCGGATACAAAACCTACCAGGCACTGCGTGCCTTCCAGAATGCCAACAAGCTGTCCGTCGACGGGATTGCCGGTGCCAACACCCTGAATGTCCTGGCCTCTTCCAACGCCGTCTCGGCCAACGGTTCCACCCCGACACCCGCTCCGACCCCGACGCCCACGGCTGTCCCCTACTCTGCCGCACAGACGTCCTCCGCCAGAAGCGTCATCTATGCAAACTGGTATTCCACCGTCAAGTCCATCGTCAAGCAGTTCCAGTATGCCACCGTCTATGACTACAAGACCGGAATTGCATGGCAGGTCCATATCTTCTCCCTCGGCGCCCATGCCGATGCCGAGCCGCTGACAGCCATGGACACCTCCAAGATGCTTCGCGTATTCGGTGAGGAAACCTGGGAACCGCGTCCTGTGTGGGTCATCCTTTCCAACGGTTCCATTTACATGGCCAGCACCCATTCCCACTCCCACGGTGTCAACCATATCACCACCAACAATTTCGAAGGCCATCTGTGCATCCACTTCCCGCGCACCTCTGCACAGGTTGCCGCCATCGGACCGTATGCCACACGCCACCAGGCCACCATTGATGAAGGCTGGCTTGAGACACAGTCCATGATCCGTTAAACCGTCCCTTTCACCCGGAAAGTGCCGCACGCTTTCCGGGTTTTTTCTGTTCTTTCCGGAGATTCTTTCCCAAGACAAAAAGAGACGGCGGTTCATTTTGCCGCTGTCTCTTTTTACCTGCCGCCTGGTTTATTTCAGGAAATCGTCCCGTTTGGGATTGAACACATCCAGCAGTACGCCTTTTTCAACACATACCGTTCCATGGGGCAGCCCGGAAGGCACCACAATGGAATCCCCCGGTCCCAGATGCGCCGTCTCGCCGTCTACCGTGTAATCAAAGCGGCCCGAAAGCACATAGCTCAGCTGGGTATGCGGATGGGTGTGCACGGCACCGACAGAGCCTGTTTCAAACGCGACTTCCACGCTCATCAGCTCATCGTTGTATGCCAGAATTCTTCTTGTTGTTCCGCCGCCCAGATCAATCAGGCGCTGGGCGTCATGCATGGCAACATGGCCTTTCATGGATACATCCCCCTGTCTTTCTCTCGAGAAAAAAGTGCAGGAGATCCTGCACTTGAAACTCAGTCCTCTTCTTCCTCTTCGGGGAGGTCTGCGTTATGGAACACGTTCTGAACGTCGTCGTTTTCCTCGAGCATATCCAGGAGCTTCTGAATTTTCACGAGGGTATCCGGATCGGACACAGAAACGGTATTCTGCGGAATCATCTGGACTTCAGCAGACAGGAAGGACAGCCCCTGCTTTTCCAGTGCTTCACGCACGGTGGAGAAATCATTCGGCGCGGTGTAGATTTCAAAGGCATCATCCAGTGCCTTGACGTCTTCTGCACCGGCATCGAGCGCCATCATCATCATTTCGTCTTCATCGCTGTCGGGCGTGCGTTCGACGACCATGAGGCCCTTCTCGTCAAACATGAAGCTCACGGAACCGGTGGTGCCCAGATTGCCGTCATTCTTGGCAAAGCAGTGACGGATATCGCTGGCTGTACGGTTGCGGTTGTCGGTAATGGTTTCGACGATCACGGCCACGCCGCCGGGGGCATAACCTTCATAGGTGATCTGCTCATAGACAACATTGGAAAGCTCACCGCTCGCCTTTTTGATGGAGCGCTGAATATTGTCATTGGGCATATTATTCGCCTTTGCCTTGGCAATGACGTCGCGCAGTTTTCCGTTGGATTCCGGATTGGCGCCGCCTTCACGCACGGCGATGGCGATTTCACGGCCGATCTTCGTAAACACAGCACCGCGCGCAGCATCCGCCTTGCCTTTTTTCGCCTGAATATTATGCCACTTGGAATGACCTGACATATGAATCCCTCCACATCGGATCGAAAATCAATAAAATATGAACAAGGCATTATACCATTGCTATTTTTCTTGCGTCAAGCCTTTTGGCAAAATCCGTTCCGGAACCCGTGAAAAAATCCCTTTTCCGGTCCCCCGTGCGGACCCGCTCCGAAAGGCGTTCGAAATTCCCGGCGGGGTTAAGTTGCGCTTTGCAGAAAACAGTGCTATCATTCTGTTGCCATAATTGAAATTGGAGGGTGACCTTTATGCAACGTTTTACCGCTTTTGCCCTGTCCCTGCTGCTGATTCTGTCTGTATGCAGTTTCGCCGCAGCCGCAAACAACGAGTATACCCTGAAAGCCAGATCCCTGGATATGAACTGCGTTTCCGGAACGATCGCCGTTCTCCCCGAAGGCTCTGACTACTATCACATCATCGATGCCACCGGCAAGGAACTGCTCGGGGCAGAATCCCGGTACATCAGCATGTACCCGGTTTCAAGCTATGCCATGTTCAAGGTCGAGGTCAAAACGCCTGACGGTGTTCACGATGAGGGCCTGATCGACGGATACGGCAAGGTGCTTGTTCCTGCTGAGTATGCGGATGTCAATATCATTTCCAAGCGCTGGCAGGCCGGCATCAAACTGACCCCCAGCTCTGCCGATGACAAGGATTATACCTTCACCAATTACAGCACCAACGAAAAGAACTTTTTCCGCATTGATACCGTCGATATCTATTTTGACGGTCAGAAAGTCGGCACCCTGAACCGCTCCGAATACGGCAGCGGAAGCTGCACCGCCTATAACGCCTATCTCAGCGTGACCAACATGGAACGTGTCCGCTGCTATTACAACAGCAAGATGGAAAAGTCTCCTGTCGGTGACGAGGCCTATGGTGAGTTCACCCAGAACTACAACAAGGGAAAGACCACCTTTATCCACAACGGCAGCGGCCAGGAAGCCTTCGTTCCTTCCTGCACCCTGAATGCGGAAGATCTCGAAGATCCCTATCTCCTGCAGTCTGACGGATACGTCTATGATGTTCAGGGCAATGTCCTGTTCAAGGCCGCCCATCAGTACACAACCGTGCGCAAGTTCTTCAACGGCTATGCCGTCGTTTATCTCGACCGCAAGTACGGCATCATCGACAAGCAGGGCAATGAAGTCCTTCCTCTGGAATATGATGAAATCAGCTCCTATGACAACGCTCTGATGGCCAGAGGCTATGCCGCCGTCGTCAAGGACGGCAAGCTTGGTTTCGTGGATGCCCAGGGCAATGTCACCTGTCCCTTCACCTATTCCAAGGATATTGCCAGCGTCCGCGGTTCCTTTGCTTCCCTCAAGAATCTCGACGGCACCATCATCGTCCTGACCGCCGGTGCCGGTGAACTCGCCGAGCATTTCGCCGATGTCAGCTTCTACGGTTCCTCCAACGGGAACTCTGCCTTTGTCGGCAAGAATGCCAACGGCGAATACACCCTGATCGACCTCTATGGCAGGACCATGATCCCCTACACCACCTGCCGCTCCATCGATGTCAGCTATGACGGCACCGTCGCAGTGGTCTACTATGGCCATAGTGAATACAGCATCCTTCAGTTTGATGCCCCTGCCGGGACACAGCCTGCTGCACCTGCTGTGAATGACACGCCTGTCGCCGATGACGGTTCCTGGACCTGCGAAAACGGCCACAGCGGCAACACCGGCAACTTCTGCTCCGAGTGCGGCGCCAAGAAGCCGGTCGAACAGCTCACCCAGTGCCCTGACTGCGGCAAGGAATTCGGCGAGGACGTGCCCAACTTCTGCCCGGAATGCGGCAAAAAGCTCAAATAATGGATCCTGACCTGATCCTGCTCTCCGGTTCGCCGGAGAGCTTTTTTCATGTCCCCTGGTGTCTCCCGGCTCCGGAATGAAACCGCTTCTTCCCCGCACGCATTCTGCGTGCCGATCCTCTTCTTTTTGTGTTCTTCCTGTTCCTGCTGCTTCAGGCCCTTTACGTTTGTCCCTGTTTTCCTGTATAATTTCCGTCGTGGGTCACTCCCCGGAAGTGAGGTTTATAGTCTATGAAACAACTCAGTCTTGGCTTTCTCGGCTGCGGAAATATCGGCGGCGGTGTATACAGGCTTCTGGAAGAAATGCATGACGAACTTGAAAAGCGGGACGGTCTTTCCCTTTCCGTCCGGAAGATTCTCGTCAAAAGCATTGATGAAGCCCTTGAAATCAATGAAAAGAAGGGCCTCCATGTGCCGCGTGAACTCCTCACGGAGCATGCGGAGGACGTGACGGCCGATCCTGAGATCAGCATTGTCTGTGAGTTTATGGGCGGAGAACAGCCCGCCGCACGCTTCATGCTGGAAGCTCTTTCGCACGCCAAGCATGTCATTACCGCCAACAAAGTGGCCCTGGCCCTGAACTGGGACAAACTCCAGGCACAGGCGGAAGCGAGCCATGTCGGACTGTGGTATGAAGCCAGTGTCGGCGGTGTCATCCCCATCATCCGCGTGCTGAACGTCAATCTGGAGTCTGACCGGATTGACCGGGTTTACGGCATTATCAACGGGACCACCAACTATATTCTCACCCGCATGGCCAAGGAAGGAAAGGACTATGACGAGGTGCTCCGTGACGCACAGCGTCTCGGGCTTGCCGAGCCCAATCCCGCCATGGACGTGGAGGGCATGGATGCTGCCTACAAGCTTTCCATTCTTGCCTCTCTGGCCTTCCACGGACGCGTCACCTGTCAGCAGGTCTACCGCGAGGGCATCACGCAGGTCAGCGCACTGGACATCGCCTTCGGCCGTGAAATGGGCTATACCCTGAAGCTGCTGGGTATTGCCAAGCGGGACGGTTCTGTTGTGGAAACCCGTGTGCATCCCACCTTCCTCCCTGTGGACCATCCGCTGGCCCGGGTGGACGGCTCCCTCAACGCCATCTTTGTCCACGGCGCCTACTGCCAGGATATGATGCTCCAGGGCCGCGGCGCCGGCGATCTGCCGACGGCCAGCGCCATCTGCGGGGATATCGTGGAAGCCGCGCTTTCAGAACGTCCGCATTATCCCACCTTCCGCAACACACCCGATCCGGATCCTTCTTTCTCCTTTACGGATAACTGGCTCACCCGCGCCTATATCCGGCTCTCCGCGGTTGACCGCCCGGGTGTTCTTGCCCGCGTCAGCGAGTGCTTTGCCAAGGAATCCGTTTCCATCGCGTCCATGCTCCAGAAAGAAGCACCGGATGACGGCAGTGCCAGCCTGATCATCATCACGCATCCGGCCCCCGAACAGGCCATCCGGCGTGCCCTGGCCCGTCTGGATTCCTCGATCTGCAAGCTGGAAGCCATGATCCGTGTCGAAGAATAAGCGGTTCCTTTCGAGGGTGTGAAAGAGGCATCCTCTGCCGGTCCCTTCCTGACGAACCGGCCGAAAGAAAAAACGGGACCTTCCCCTGCAGGAATTTGTCCCTCTGTACGGCGTGACCCCTACCGGTCATGCCGTTTTTTCCGTTCCCGGCTTCCGTGAATATCCTCTGCAGCTCTCCTGAACAGGACAGACGGCTTTTTCTGTCCGCACAGGTGATCCATGGTGCAGAAAAGGACAGCCCGGATACACCGAAAGGAGCTGCCCCGGGGTTTCCGGAACAGCTCCTGTTATATCAATCCTGTTATGATCAGGTTCTTCTCAATGATTTTTTCTTTTTTCTGGTTTACTGGCGGACCATGTAATCGTTGGCAACGTAGCCGGTTCTGCCGGTGGCCGGATCCACAACCTTGCTCCAGATCTTTCCTGTCGCAATCACCTGCAGCACTTCACCGGCTGCCAGGCGGCGGATCGACTTCGCGGTCT
>ONVN01000404.1 GCA_900321295.1 uncultured Eubacteriales bacterium | reverse complement strand
TAAATCGCGCATTCCGGCGGGATCAGAGGACAAAGCAGACATATTTCTGACGTTATTCCGAAAAAAGTAGTTGTTGAGCAAGCACTATATAGTAACTGCAATTCGGAGTCATCTGTGTTCTATTATGCAACCACTATTCTTTACTGGCTACTCCCCGACTTTCCATGAACTAAAAAACTGCTACCTGAGAATAATGAGGCAGCAGTTTCCCATGAATTCACGGGATGGTTTGTTTTCTTTACTTCTCCAGGGTTCTTGTTGCAATCACATCAACGCCTGTTCCGCAAACATCAGCGAGAACAACATCTTTCTCATGAAGCGGAAGTGTCAGGTGCAGCTTGGAAAGCTCCTTCATGCATTCGGATATCTTTGCTTTCGGAATCGGCGTACGTGTCTTAACGGATACCGGCATGAAGCTTCCTTCCACTGGCACAACGGCAGTAACCATGCGCATAGGGACTGTACACTCCTGGCGGGCATATGTTTCTCCACGTTTACAGGTATTTCCCGTGACCTTCAGGACTTCACCATTTTCCATCTCAACTGTCATTCGACAGCCCATAGGGCAGTTGATGCACGTGATCACTCGTTCCATCACTTCCGCACCTCCATCTTCACCGTGATTTCTCCCTCAATGCCATCCAGTTTGCCCGGGGCAATCGGGATAACGGCCATTTCACCAGGAGTAAAAATCATGGCGCGTTTCCTTGCAATCTCCTGCTCTCCGCAAGAAACCACAACGGATGCATTTTTATATACCGCCGCGGGACGGAACATCAGACGGATTTCTTCCTTGGTCCCTTTGCGGATAATCTGAGGAACCGTTCCACGAACGCCGTCACCATCCACAACCCGAATTGTTTCGCTGCTTTCCCGGCCATGCTGAATCAGCTCAGCAGCTGCATGTCCTGCTTTGAAGCTCTCTTCAGAAACGAAGTCCACCAGATCATGCACATGAAGCACATTACCGCATGCATAGATGCCGGGAACACTGGTTTCCAGCTGGTCCGTCACGACGGCACCACTGGTCACCGGGGAAAGTTCGACATGCGCACCACGGCTCAGCTCGTTCTCTGGTATCAGGCCAACGGACAGAAGCAACGTGTCGCAGTCAAAGTGCATCTCGGTTCCAGGAATCGGACGTCTGTCCGGACCCACTTCGGAAACGGTTACACCCGTCAGACGTTCACGGCCTTCGATGCCGGTTACCGTATGAGAAAGATAAAGCGGGATATCATAGTCATGGAGGCACTGAACAATGTTTCTGTTCAAACCAGAAGAGAAAGGCATAAGTTCAACGCACGCAAGCACCTTTGCACCTTGCAGCGTCATACGACGTGCCATAATCAGGCCAATGTCGCCACTGCCCAGAATGACAACACGTTTTCCGGGCATGAAACCTTCCAGGTTAACAAACTTCTGCGCAGTACCCGCAGTATAGATGCCAGCGCAGCGGGTGCCTGGTGTACCCAGAGCTCCGCGAGGCCGTTCACGGCATCCCATAGCCAGGATCACAGCCTTCGCCTCAATAATCTGAAGCCCCTCGGTCGTGCTTACACAGGTTACATGCTTGTCTTCCGTTACGGAAAGAACTGTAGTATCGCACGCAATCGGGATTCCAAGCTCCCTCGCACGCGAAATATCTCTCTGGGCATATTCGGGCCCTGTCAGCTCTTCACCAAAGCGGTGAAGGCCAAAGCCATTATGAATGCACTGACGGAGAATACCACCGGGCTGAGCCTCACGCTCAAGGACGACCATATTCCGAATGCCGTCTTCCCATGCAGAAATTGCAGCGGCAAGGCCGGCAGGACCGCCGCCAATAATCACCAGATCCTTCTGAATCATTCTTCAGCCGCCTCCTTTCCCATGGCTTCCTGAATTGTACCAACCAAGAGCTCACTTCCTGCTCCACCTTTGCGGATACTGGTCATGGGCAGGTTCAGTTCTTCCGAGAGAATTTCAACAACACGCGGTGAGCAGAAACCACCCTGGCAGCGTCCCATACCTGCACGTGTACGGCGTTTCACACCGTCCACACTGGTGGCACCGACAGGTCTGCGAATCGCAGCGCGGATTTCTGCCTCGGTAACAACCTCACAGCGGCAGATGATCTTTCCGTATAGCGGATCTTTGCGGATGGCTTCGACACGCTCTTCATTGGTCATCTCGTTAAAGGGCTTGGGACGTGCAGGGGCAGGAAGCCAGGTTTCCTTAAGTTCAAGGTTCTCTGCCTTGGCAACAATTTCTTCCAGCATCTCACCTACAGCCGGAGCTGCAGACAGACCGGGACTCTCCATACCTGCCGCTTCATAGCCATGCTGACCTACGGCACCAACCATAAAATCGCCGCGAACTTCATGCGCACGCATGCCCGAGAAGTTGGTAACTGCCGTACGTACAGAAACCTTTGGCCATGTCAGCTTACATGCTTTCAGAACCTGCTCAAGGCCTTCTGCCGTCGTGGAAACATCCTTTGGATCATCCACATCTTCTGCTGTCGGACCAAGCAGTACATTTCCGTGCACAGTCGGGGCAACCAGAACGCCCTTGCCCATCTTGGTCGGGCACTGGAACATGGTATGATCAAACGGAAGGACATCCGGATGATCCAGGATATAGTACTGACCACGCCGGTTAATGATCCTGGCTTCTTCCTTCCCGCTCATCTGGTTATGCAGTTTGGCGCTGTCTGCACCCGCACAATTGATCAGAATCCGTGCGGTTTCTTCTCCTGCACTTGTCTTCACGTGCCACACGCCATCCTCATACGAAACAGATTCAACGCATTCCCCCAGGCCAAACGATACACCATTCACAGCAGCATGGTCTGCCATCGCATAGCACAGTTCATAGGGGCTGGTAATTCCACTGGTCGGAACCAGAAGTGCACAAACAACTTCCGGATTGGTTTGTGGTTCAAGCTGCAGAATTTCTTCGCGTTCAATGATGCGCAGCTCCTGAACACCATTTGTAATGCCTTGCTGGTACAGCTTTTCAATTGTTCCGCGGTCATCCTCGGAAAACGCGATAATCAGAGCACCGTTCTTGCGATAAGGAACACCCAGTTCCTTACACAGCTCCGGATACATCTGAGCGCCGCGGACATTGAGCTTCGCCTTCAACGTGCCAGGCTCTGCATCATAACCCGCATGCACAATCGCACT
>ONVN01000091.1 GCA_900321295.1 uncultured Eubacteriales bacterium | reverse complement strand
GGTGTTTACAGCGTCCATCAACGGCCACAGGCAGTCCCTGAGCCATGAGATGAGCATGGACACAAGCCGTGTACGGGTTCAGGAAAAAGAAGAAAAATGCCCGCTGCATGAGGAAGGACATCAGTGGCAGTATGCATGGGCGGAGGAACATCCGCATGAAGGCCGCTTTGTCTGTGACTGCGGTGCCGTGATGGAGGATCCGAGCGGCGCGACCCGCCTGATGCTGGACTGCTGCAAGTGCTACGGTCACGACTGGGCGCTTTCCTATTTTGTCTCGCACCAGACAGGCAAGGGGGTCGCTGTCGGCAGATGCAGACGCTGCGATGCCTATGTGGATATGACCGACCGGATGCCGGATTACATCAGGAATTATGTTCAGCTCCTTGCAGAAAACGGAGCGGAAGGAAATACCTATTTTGAAGAACACGACACGGGAGATGTGCCTTACTCCAGTGAAACAGCGCCGTGGGTTTATCTTGCGGATCAGGCCATGAACCGATATACCAAAGGCTCCGTCGTCTATAAGGAAGCCTTTGTGAATACGCTTGCAGAACCCTTTGTCAGTACGATCCAGCTCCTGGACGGGGAATATGAGCAAAAGATCAGCATCAAATCAAAAGCCGAGATGCTGTGGACGCAGCTGATTCAGGAAATGCTGACCGGTTATGAGCAGGAAGTGTCGGCAGAGGCAGCAAAACAGGTTGCAGAGGGCCTGGACATCGGTATCGACGGTATGGTCTTTGCGTACGATGCAGAGACCGACTGGCTGAATTCGATTGCACAGCGTCTTTTTGACCAGTCGGTCCTCAAACTGGAGGAAGGTGTGCGGGCGGCGAAGGCATCCCTGGAAGCACTGAAGAGGACCACAACCGATCCGGCCAGGATTCTGATGGAAGAGGATAAAGTGAATGCAGCCCTGAAAGAACTGGAGGATCTGAAGGCGAAAGGTCCGGATGGATCTCTTGCCAAAAATACGCCCGGGAAAGTCATTACAAAAGCGCTTCCTCATATCATGAATGCCATCAGCTCCGTGATGGAAGGGATGGAAGCCGGTGCAAAAGTCAAAAAGATGCAGTCAGCCTATATCCAGATGCTGAATGATTACAGCAGGTCCCGGGAAATTCTGGATCAATTGAAGGCGGATGCAGCAGCAAGGGACAACCGTGACCTTGAAAACGCGGTTGACAGTATCGCGGATGTACTGGATGCAACCTATGCAGCCAATCTCCGGGAATACTTTGATGCAACCACGCAGCTCATGGATTCCATGGGAAATGAACTGAAAACAGCCGATGAGACAGCCCTTGAAACAACCCTGATTACCTTCGGTGAAAAAACCGTCCAGACCATTCTGATGGATTTTGTGGCTGAACCCATTGCCATCGCCTCAACGGCAGCCAAGATTCTGAAGTGCGTCACCAATTATGACGAGATTTTTGATGCCTCCACGGAACTGAGTGCGCTGTCCACCATGCGCCAGAAAGCCAGTCTGTCCCTGCTTGAATACAGTGATCAGGTCAGTCCCTATACCCTTGCGCTGTATGCCAAACTGGAAAGCGAAGGGTCTGAAAGAGCAGCTGAATTTGTTTCCACGTTGAGCTCTGAATCGGACATCGACAATGTCGTAAGGAAATGTATTGAAAACACCTTCGTGTTTACGAGTCCCGGAACCGCGGCGGGTTTGATGCTGGTGGATGCGATGGAAGTGGATGTGAAGGAGTTCGGGATTGGGAGCGATGAAAAGGAAACTGTGGTGCTCATGCTGCGCAAAGAAAAGAAAGCGTATGATGATTATGTCCGTCAATGCCTGGAGAAAGCCGGGAATCCCTGAAATCGATGTTTTTTCCTGAAGGACAGCAGCCCCCTCAGTGCAGAATCCGCATCCGGGAATCTTTTTCCGGGAGCTGTCCGTCCACCCGACCGGGAGCGCTTCCTTCCGGAACCATTGACCAGATCATGCTTTTGGATGTTCAATGATTGCCCAGAAGAAGCCCGGACTTTGAACGAATTGACAAGGGGATTTCCTTCTTCTATAATCAGGAAACAGTCACGGGGGTGACTGCAGAAATGGGATCCGTGGAAGGCATGAAATAACGGAAAGGCACAGAACTTCCGGCTTGCCTGCCGGCGTTGTTCGGTACGTGCTCCATATGTTCCGGATCATGCGGCATGCATAAAGAAAATGAACGGCCTCTGCTGCCCAATTCATGCATGCGTTCAGCAAGACCGGACAGGAACACGGTACCGGGCCGAACCGATCCCCGGAGATCTGTGCTACCGGACCCGGGCAGGCTGTTCAGCCCGTCATCGGGCAGCAGAGAATCGGCACTGAGGACCGCGGATCCTATGAAAGGATTTGCAGAGGAAAAAGGAAAGGATTGTGAAAACGGATGACCCCGACGGGACAGATTCGCGCAGGCGAAAAAGGTTCCACACCGGTTCCCCAGAAAACACAGGAGGTTGTTGAAATCGACCTTGTGGAACTGCTGGTCCGGTTCCTGGACAAGTGGTACTGGATTGTGATTTCAGCCCTGATCTGCACGGCTCTTTTTGCTGTCTATACTTTCCGTTT
>ONVN01000003.1 GCA_900321295.1 uncultured Eubacteriales bacterium | reverse complement strand
GCAGGCCCTCTACGATGCTTTCCCGGTGAAGCGCTCCCCCGTGGAATGGGCTTTCCGCTGGCTGTGCAATCATCCCGAGGTGTCCGTGGTGCTGTCCGGCTGCAATGAGGAACAGCAGGTGGACGACAACCTCCGCATCTTTGACACCGTGGAGCCGGGCATCATGAGTGCGGATGAACTCGCCCTCATGGACAATGTGCGCGCCGCCTACCTCAGCCGCACGAAGATCGGCTGCACCGGCTGCCGCTACTGCATGCCCTGCCCGAACGGCGTGGATATTCCGGGCATCTTCTCGGTGTGGAACAATGTTTCCCTGTATGACGCGGATCCCAAGACCGACTGGGGCCTGCGCCAGATCCGGGAGAAGGGCAAGGGTGCCGACAACTGCATCGGCTGCGGTGCCTGTGAAGCTGCATGCCCGCAGCATCTGAACATCATTGAAAGCCTGCAGAAGGCCTGGCAGGAGCTCAACGGCTGAGTATGCCCTGCCAGCAGAAACGGAAGGAGGTCCTTTCCTGTGCAGGTACAGCCAGCTTTTCGGGTGTCCGGAGGCCATGGACGCCTTTGCGGAGCAGCTGCTTCTGTATCGGGAAAGCATGCTGATCCGGGAAAGCCAGCTGATGTCCCATATCTACTGTCTTCGGAGCGGGAAGGCCAACCGCATTTCCTGGAGCCGCGGAAACGGCTGGGTGATCTTCTCCCTCAGTGAACTGCTGGAGCGGCTTCCGGAGAACCATCCCAGGCACCGTGAGCTGACCTCATTCTTCGGGGAACTGACAGAAGGCTATCTGAAGGTGCAGGACCCCACGGGTCTGTGGCACCAGGTGCTGGATGATCCGGCATCCTATCTGGAGTCCTCGGCGACTGCCATGATGATCTGTGCCTTTTCCAGGGGCATTCGGAACGGATGGTACCCGGAAGAGAAACAGGAGCGGGTCCGGAAGGCTGCAGAACACGCATGGAGGGGCCTGACCGAGGTGGCGATTGACCGGAGGGGCAATCTGTATGGAGTCTGTCAGGGTTCCGGTTTCTCCTTCTCCAGAACGTATTACCGGGCCCTGGGATGGAATTTCAATGATACCCATGGCATCGGCATTGTTCTCCTGGCCGGGACAGAACTCCGGCGCATGATGCAAGAAGAATAAAAGAGGACGGCGGACGATTCAGACGGAACGGAAGGCGGAGTTCTTCCTGTCCGGAATACCTGAATCGTCCGCCTTTGATATCTGCGGGCGGGAATGACTTGACCAAATGATGCGAAGCCGATATAGTATAGGAAGGAAAAAACAGGATATGCGGAAGCCTGGACGCTGAACACCGGTGAAGAATCAATCTTCGTCCTTCCGGAGCGAAGGAACAGAATCGAACACCCGCAAGGGCTGCAGGAGGCGGAAACCGTGAAATACAGGAAGCTTGACGGTATAGATAAGGAATTGTCCGTGCTGGTTTACGGAACGCCGTGGACGGCATGTTCGAAACAGTACCGGGACCGGGCATTCGAAAGCTATGACCTGGCCTGGAAGGCAGGATTCAGGACGTTTGATACCGCGCATTCCTACGGCGACGGGGAGGAAACGCTCGGTGCCTGGCTGCAGTCGAGGGGACTGCGGGAGGAGGCCGTCATTCTGGACAAGGGCTGCAATCCCGGACAGCGGGGAAGCACGGATACGCTGTCGGCGGAAACCATCCGGAAACAGCTGGAACAGTCCCTGGAACGCCTTCAGACGGACTCGGTCGAATTCTACCTGCTGCACCGGGATGATCCGGACGTGGCGGTGGATGAAATCATTGAGGAACTGAATGAGGAGCAGAAGAAAGGCCGGATTCTGCGGTTTGGTGTTTCCAACTGGAGCCTTCAGCGGATTCAGGCCGCCAATGCCTATGCGGAGAAACATCAGCTGTCCGGCTTTACTGGGTTCAGTCCGGCCTATTCCCTGGCGGTCTATCTCCGTGACCCGTGGGGCGGGAGCATCAGCATTTCGGGTGAGGAAAATGCCTATTTCAGAAAATGGCTGAAGAAAAAGGATATGCCGGTTTTCTGCTACTCCTCCCTCGGACGGGGCTATCTGTCCGGCAAGTTCCGGACGGACAGCGGGCTCGCGATTGAAGACTGCCTCAAGCAGGGGCCGATCCTCGAGTATGATGCGCCGGAAAACCGGGCAAGGCTCGCACGGGCAGAACAGCTGGCCCGGGAAAAAGGCTGCAGTGTTTCGCAGATCTGCCTTGCCTGGCTGCTGCATCAGCCGCTGCAGATCTTCCCGCTGGTTGCTCCGTCTTCGGAAGAGCACATCCGGGACAATGCAGGTGCGTTTGAGATTGAGCTCTCCGATGAAGAATGCGGGTGGCTGCTGAATCCGGAGCAGGCATAACCGCCGTCCGCAGCAGGGTCCATCGACATAGAAAAAGCAGTCCCTCAAGCAAGGGGCTGCTTTTTTCCTGTGCAGAAAAAGGATCAGGGTTCCTTTTCGGCGCAGACAGGACAGGCGACAGCGTGTCCCGGACGAATTTCGCACAGAACTGGATTCGTTCCCTGGCATGCGGACACGGCACGGGGACAGCGGGTATGGAAAACACACCCGGAGGGCGGGTCAATGGGGGAAGGAAGATCACCTTCCAGAACGATACGCTCCGTGACGGCCCTGGGATCAATGGAGGGTACAGCACTCATCAGGGTTCTGGTATAGGGATGGATGGGGTGGGCAAACAGTTCATCGGTTTCGGCTTCCTCGACCAGATGCCCCAGATACATGACGCCGACACGGTCGGAAATATACTTGATGACGCTCATGTCATGGGAGATGAAGAGATAACTGAGGCCCCGCTGCTGCTGCAAATCACGGAGCAGGTTAATGATCTGGGACTGGATGGATACATCCAGGGCAGAAACCGGTTCATCGCAGATGATGATTCTCGGGTCCAGAATCAGGGCCCTTGCAAGGCCGATCCTCTGGCGCTGGCCGCCTGAGAATTCGTGCGGAAAACGGTAAAAGTGCTCTTTCAGGAGGCCGACCTGGGCGAGGGTTTCCATGGCACGCGCCATGCGGTCGTCACGGCTGCTGCCAACCCCGTTGATCTGCTGGACTTCCATGAGCATGCTTCCGATGCGCTGACGGGGATCCAGGGACGTATAGGGGTCCTGGAAAACGACCTGGATATCGTGCCGGAAGGGACGGAGATCACGGTCATTGAGATGGGTGATGTCCTTTCCGAACAGGGTGACTCTGCCATCGGTGGGCTCGAGAAGACGGGCCAGCACACGGCCGAAGGTGGATTTTCCGCAGCCGCTTTCTCCGACCAGACCGTAGGTTTCTCCGGCCTTCAGCTGAAGGCTGACATTTTCCACGGCCTTCACATGGTTGACGACCCTGCCGAGGGTGTTGCGGACCGGAAACCACATGCGGATGTTTTCAGCCGTCAGTACAACAGATGCGTCATTCATGGCTTGCCTCCTTTTCTGCTGCGATCCAGCACCGTACTTTCTGGCCTCCCGGCACGTCCTGAAGGGGCGGCATCTGGTTTCGGCACTTGTCGGTGGCATAGGGGCATCTCGGGGCAAAACGGCAGCCTGACGGCATCTGATGGAGAAGCGGAACGGTGCCTGAAATGACATGAAGTTTTTCACGGCGGTCTCCATCCATGCGGGGAATGGAGGAGAGCAGACCCTGGGTGTACGGGTGCAGAGGCCGGTCAAAAATATCCGGCACGGCACCTTCTTCCACAATCTGGCCAAGATACATGACCGCCACCCGCTGACAGGTCTGGGCCACGACGGCAAGATCGTGGGTGATGAGCATGACGCCCATTTGCAGCTGCCGGTTCAGCGAGACAATGAGATCCATGATCTGGGCCTGAATCGTCACATCCAGGGCGGTTGTGGGTTCATCAGCGATCAGCAGCTTCGGCCGGCAGGCCAGGGCAATGGCAATCATGACACGCTGACGCATACCGCCGGAAAGCTCATGGGGGTACTGATCCATCCGCTCCTCCGGGGCGGGAATCCCGACCAGGCGCAGCATTTCGATGCCGCGCTGACGGGCTTCGGCCGGCTTCAGATGCTGATGGATGCGCAGCGGTTCCATCAGCTGGTCGGAGATTTTCAGTACGGGATTGAGGGAGGAGAGGGCATCCTGAAAAATCATGGACACCTCACTCCCGCGGATATGCTGCATCTGGTGGTAGGGGATATCAAACAGGTTTTTTCCGTTCAGAAGGATTTCGCCCTGATACCGGGTCATCCGTTTTTCATCATACAGGCGCATGATCGACTGGCTGGTGACGCTCTTGCCGCAGCCGCTTTCACCAACGAGTCCCAGGATTTCGCCCTGGTAGACATGGAAGGAAACACCGTCAATGGCTTTCAGCCAGCCGCGCTCGGTCCGGAAAGAAGTGCTCAGGTTCTTCACCTGGAGAATGGTTTCGCTCATGGCACACTCCTTTCTCAGCGTCCGGACAGCGGATCGATCAGATCCCGCAGTCCGTCTCCGAACAGGTTGAAACTCAGGACGGAAAGACCGGTGAAGATGGCGGGAAAAACAACCATCCACCATCCGTTGTAGATATAGCTGCGGGCTTCCTTGAGCATGCCTCCCCAGCTTGGGGCAGGAACCGGAATGCCGGCACCGAGAAAGCTGAGGGATGCTTCGGAAATGATGGCCGTGGCAAAGGTGAAGGTCATCTGCACTATGATCGGGGAGAGAATGTTGGGCAGAATATGCCGCCACATGATATGGAAGCGGCTGGCACCTGCACTGCGCATGGCATCGATATAGGTCTGTTCGCGGACAAGAAGCGCCTGGGACCTGGCGATTCTGGCCACCCCGGGAATGCTGACGATTGTCAGGCTGAGAATTACATTCTGTATATTTGCGCCGAGGACGGCCATCAGGGTAATGGCAAGAAGAATATTGGGAATGGCTTTGAGTCCGTCACAAATGCGCATCAGGATATTGTCCCAGACCGCATTGATGGTGGCATACATCCCGACCGTGGTGCCGATGGCTGCGGAAAGGAGTCCGACCAGGAAACCGACGGTCATGGAAATCCTGGTTCCGTAGAGAACACGGGCAAAGACATCGCGGTTGACGTTGTCGGTGCCGAAGGGGTGTGCGGCCGAGGGTGGTTGGAGACGCATTTCACGGCCGAGGCTTGTATAGGGGTCAACCCCCAGCGCCTTCGTAATCAGAGGCGCAAAAATGGCAAGAAGCACCATCAGCAAGACGATGACAAGCCCGACAACGGAAAGACCGTTGCGGAAAAAGCGGCGGATATTGACAATGCGCTGCTCGCGGACCAGCTGCCGGCGGATTGCCTGAAGCTCGGTGCGATTCAGAGTGGAAGCCTGCATGGATAATCGATCCTCCTGTCCTGTCTTCTTTCGGTTTCTGAGGTGTCCGGAAGGAAGGCTTTTCAATCCAGCCGGATCCGTGGATCACACAGACCGTAGATCAGGTCGATGCCCAGATTGATGACGACATTGAGCATGGCAATCATCAGGGTGATGGCCTGAATGACCTGATAGTCACGTTTCTCGATGGAATCCACCATCAGGGTTCCGATGCCGGGGATGGTGAAGAGCTTTTCAACCACAGCCGCTCCGGCAAGTGCACTGATAAAACCCTGGCCTACGACGGTAATCACCGTCAGAAGGGCATTTCGGAAAGCGTGCTTGCCAATGATCGTGTGTTCTTTGACTCCCTTGGACCGGGCCATCTTGATATAGTCGCTTCCCAGCACTTCCAGCATGGAAGCCTTGGTCATGCGCATCATGTAGGCGGAATGAATGAAGCCCAGAGAAAGAGCCGGAAGCGTCATATAGCGGAGAAACGGACCAAGACCATCGGTAAACAGATCCTTGTATCCGGCTGCAGGCAGCCACCGCAGGTGAACGGCGACCAGGAGTACGAGCCCAAGACCCATCATAAAGCTGGGGAGAGAGATGCCAAGGAGGGAAAGGACCGAGGCTATAAAGTCGGCAATTTTGCCCCTGTTTTTTGCAGCCAGTATGCCGGTGGGAATGGCGATCAGAATGGTGATGATCTGGGAATAGATGGCCAGGGACAGGGTCGGACGGAAATGGGAGAATACCATCATGCTGACTTTCTGTCCGGCAACCGCTGTGGACGTTCCGAAATCACCCTGCAGGCACCGGCCGACCCAGCGGAAATACTGGACAACCAGGGGATCGTCCAGGCCCAGCTTGGTATGGAGCGCAGCGATATCCTCCAAGGTGGCATCTTCTCCGAGCATCATGGCGGCAGGATCTCCCGGCGTGAGATGGACAAGCAGAAAGATGACCACAGAGACAATGAAGATGGTGGGAAGCAGGGTCAGTATCCGCTTGAGTATATACTTCTTCATGGGCCGACCTCCTGGAAAGAGTGCAGGAAAGGGCATCCCAGTACGTCCCGGGATGCCCCTTTTGACAGTATCGGATTATTTTTCCAGTCTGGCGTTCCAGAAATTGGTGGTCAGGAACACATTGTAGCCGGAAAGCTTGGAGGAGCAGGCAGCCGCCTGATGGAAATGGCCCATCATCAGAATGGGGCAGTAGTCGCTGTAGCAGTAGGCCTGAATCTGTTCCCAGGCAGCGAAGGCATCCTCGCGGGTGGCAGCCGTTGTCATCTGCTTCATCAGATCCTGAAGATGCTCATCATCCGAGAAACCGGCATAGGAGGCATCGAGGAAATTGCGCAGGGAAGGAACAGGAACAGAAGAGAAGGTGGTAAAGTAAGCCTCGTAGAGGGTGTCATCCTTGCGCTTCTGGGTCAGGGTGCTGCGGTCGACGATATCAAGGGTAACGCTCAGACCGAGTTCTGCAACTTCCTGCTTGAAGACTTCCAGCATGTCTTCGGCATGACCGCCGGTGGACACGAGGATACGGATGGGCTGGGAGGCATCCCAGGAAGACTGGGCCATGAGTTCCTTGGCGAGCTCAGGATTCTTCTGGCAGAAGTATTCACCGCCGGCGGTGGTGTACCACGCGGGCTGACCGCCTTCCATGTAGCACGGATCGGTATCATACAGGCTGCCATAATTGACGGTGTTCAGTTCGTCAGCATCGGCGATGGCCTGGCAGGCAAGACGCAGATATTTATCGGTGTTGTGCTTGTTCCAGACAAGGCTGATCATACCGGTCTGCTGGGAATAGACGGTATAGTCAGGATTGTTTTCGAGAACGGGGAGATAATCATCCGTCAGTTTGATGACAAAGTCATAGTCGCCGCTCATCAGACCGTTGAAACGGGTGGCAGCGTCCTTCACGATCCAGTACTTGAGGGTCTTGGTGTAAGCGTGCTTGTAACCCCACAGACCATCCAGTTCCTGGTCGGGATCGCCGTAAGGAACATAATCATCAAAGCGGTCGAGCTGGATATACTGATCGACTGCCCATGCGGTAAACATATAAGGACCGGTACCGATGAGCCATTCCGTGGGAAGGAATCCGGTGTCCGCACTGACGTTTTCAATGGATTCGGAAGGATAGATGACCGCAGCCTGGGCAGCACCGGCGAGCATGTCGAGCAGCATAATTGCCGAATTCTCCAGCGTCAGGCTGACCGTGTAATCATCATCGGCCTGGAAAACGGCGTCTCCCACCATTTTCTTGGCGGTGGAGAAGCTGTCCAGCCAGCGATTCAGGGAAGCAACGACGTCGGCAGAGGTCATTTCCTTGCCGTTGTGGAATTTGACGCCTTTGCGCAGATGAAATACGAAAGCAGAGCTGTTTTCATTGACTTCATAGCTTTCAGCGAGTTCTGGACCGATTTCTCCGCTGGCCTTCAGGGTGACGAGCTGTTCAAAAACCGTTCCGCGCAGCATATTCCGAACATTCACAGAAGTATCCTTGTGAAGGTCATAGCTTACGCCCTGATCGTTGTCAGCAATGTTGATGATGTCCTTGTACTCTCCTTCGGCAGAGGCGAAGGAAAATGCGCTCAGGACCAGCATCATGCAGAGAACAAAAGCAAGAATCTTTTTCATGTTGCTTCCTCCCGTCAAAGTAGAAATGAAAGACAGAGTCTTCCCGGAAAACACATGGGTACTATAGCATAAGCATTTTTTCAAATCAATGGAAAAGACGAATTTTTAAAGTTTTTTTTGCGTGAAAATTCGCTGTTTTGACGTGCCCTTCGATTTCTGATGGTGTTCAACCGGAACATGGCATATTAAAAATATGGTATAATAAGAACAACCTGAGTC
>ONVN01000052.1 GCA_900321295.1 uncultured Eubacteriales bacterium | reverse complement strand
CGGATTCTGGAAACCGTCTGTGTTCTCATTGTGCTCCTCTCGGGCATTGCACTCTACCGGGTGGTCTGCCGGCCGCTCCGGGGCATGTCCGGCAAGATGCGGGAAGTGGGCGAAGGGAATCTCGCCGTGCGGATGCTGCCGGAAAAAACAGCAGAACTGAACAATGTGGCCTCCACCTTCAATGATATGGCCGAAAGGCTCCAGCATCTCATCGACCGGGAGTACAAGTCCCGTCTTCTGGCGGCGAGCGCGGAGAAAAAAGCACTCCAGTACCAGATCACACCGCACTTCCTTTATAATACCTATTTCCAGCTGCGCAACCTCATCCTCCTGGAGGAGAACGAACAGGCACAGCGGCTGGCGGACCTCATGGGACGCTATCTGCGGTACATTGTCCACCAGGACGGGACCCGTGCACTGCTCGGCGAAGAGATGGACCATGCCCGCAACTATGCGGACATTCAGGGTCTGCGCTTCCAGGGGAGGATTGAGGTGCAGTGGGATGTGCCGGAAGGAGACTGGCGGGGACTGCAGGTCCCGCGTCTCCTGGTCCAGCCGCTGATTGAGAATGCTTTCGGGCACGGCCTGAAGAACGTGGAAAAGGACGGCATTATCCGGATTACCCTCCGGCAGGAGGAAGACGTGGTCCGGATCTCGGTGGAGGACAATGGCGCAGGCCTTGGTCCGGATGCCCTGGAGGCACTTCGGAAGGCCCTGGAGGCCGGCGGAGGGGAGCCGGGAGAAAATGTGGCGCTCACGAACATCCACCGGAGGCTCCGGCTGCACTTCGGGGAAGACAGCGGGCTTTCCCTGGAAAAATCATCGCTGGGCGGACTGAAGGTGATGGTGTCCATGAAAGGAAAAGGGGAGGGATAAGGAATGGCAAGGATTCTTCTGGTGGATGATGAACCGCTGGCTACGGAAACGCTCCAGACGCTCATCCTCAATGAAATGCCGGACCTGGAAGTCCTCTGCCTCAACTCCTCCGTGCAGGCCATGGAATGGCTGGACAGGAATGTCTGCGACATGGTGATCACGGATGTCAGCATGCCGAAAGTATCAGGCCTTGAGCTGCTGGACCATATCCGTCATCAGCGTTCCATGTGCTATGTCATCGTACTGACCGCCTATGACAGCTTTGACTATGCCTACCATGCATCCCGGTACGAGGACGTACGCTTTGTCCTGAAGATCGAGCCGCCGGAGGTCATCATGGAGGCTGTGCGGACAGGTCTTGAGCGGATCCGGCGGTATTACAGTGCGGCCCAGGACAGCCTGCGTCTGCGGAAATACATGGAGGATACCCAGCCGCTGCTCCGGCAGACCCTTCTGGAAAAACTGCTGGTCTACGGGGAGGAACTGCCCGGGCGTGAAATCTGCGAAAGCTGCGGCATCCGGGTTTTGTCCGGACAGGCTACGCTGCTGGCAGTGACCGGGACGATTGTGCCGGAGGAAAGGCGGCAGGAAATCTGCTTCCTCGTCCTGTCCATGCTGGGTGACCTGGGCATCCGGGCGGATGCCTGGTACGTTGAGGCGGGGCTCGTCTTTCTGATGCAGTGCGGGGACGGGAAGATCCCTGCCGGCGTCCAGGGGCAGCTGGACCGCCTGATTGAGGGGATCGGCCCGGAGGTCAGCCTGTCCTTTGTGCTGGCGGAGCATCCGGTGCCGTGGGAGAAGCTCAGGGATGCGGCAGCGGAAATGGTCACCTGGGCCAGAAGGTCTCTGGAAAGCGGCAGGATTCTTCTGAAGGATCCCCTGACCGGCGTCAGGAAAGGCGTTACAATGGCGGATATTCTGCGTTGGCGGAGCTGTGTGGAGGCTGGAAATCCGGAGGCTCTCATGGCGTCCCTCGGAGCGTGTGTCCGTCGGGAGGGCTATCCCCAGGGACGGCAGGCCTGTGCCCTTCTTCTGCAGATGCAGCTGCGGGAACGCTTCGGGGATGACTGCCTGGAAGGCATCAGCGTGGAGGGAGTTTCGGCGGAATCCGTGCTGATGCATGCACCGTATCCTTCGGCGGATGCCTGGCTCTCGGCTCTCCGCACGCTTCTGGATGCCCTGCTTTCCGGGAGTCAGGTGCGCCGGATGAGTGAAACGGAGGAAACACTGAACCGGGTCAACCGGTATATCCAGGAGCATTTTGCCGAGCCGGTTTCCCTGACCCAGATTGCCGGGCATTTCAGCTATAACAGCAGCTATCTGTCCCGCCTTTACAAGCAGAACATGCATGAGGGCATCAGCGAGCATATCGTCCGCACCCGGATTGAAGCGGCCTGCAGGCTCCTGAAGGACACCACCCTCAGCGTGAATCTCATTGCGGACCGGTGTGGGTTCCAGACGCCGAAGTACTTTATCACGGTGTTCCGGCGGATGACCGGGATGACGCCGAAAGCCTGGCGTGAACAGTCTGAAAAGGGAGTATCTGACACGAATTCCACCGAATAACACAAAAAACTGGAATTCAGATGTAAAGAAATTGGGTTGCCGGGCCGGGGCAGCGGGGGTACCATGAGACAGACCCTGAAAAAGTGAATAAGCAAGGAGGAAATACCACATGAAGAAGTTTTTCTGTATCCTGCTGACCGTATCGCTGCTTCTTGGCGCGGTGGCGGGCTGTCTTGCCGAAGGAACCGACTACAAAGCCATTTATGCGGACCGCGTCGGATACGTGGTGGACAACTTTGCTTCCTGGGCAGAGGCGAACGGCGTGTCCGAGTACCTGAAGCCCTATGACGAACCGCTCACGGTCACCATGGTGCACAACTACAACAATGCCTGTGAAACCATGATTGGCAAACTGGGCGAGCGCTACGGCGAGAACTATTCCAGCAACCGCTGGACGGAGATCATGAAGAAGTGCCTGAACATCGACGTGCAGTATGACTGGTGGGCCCATGACGATGACTACAACACCAAGCTGCGCATGACGATGGGTGCCTCGTCCCTGCCGGATATCTTTGTGGTCAACTCCCAGAGTGACGTGGCCCAGCTGGCGGAAGCCGGTGAAATCATACCGCTCAATGACCTGATGAAGAAGGAAGCGCTGCCGGAAATTATGGACCGGTGGTATATGGACAACGGCCTGACCCTCTCCATGGTCACCATTGACGGGAAGATCTACGGTTTCCCGCAGACCCTGTCCCATACGGACGATGCAGCTTACATTTTTATCCGTTCCGACTGGATGAAGGAACTGGGCATTGAAGAACCCAAGACCATCGAGGATGTCTGGAATATCGGCTACAAGTTTGTGGAAGCCGGCAAGGCCAAGTATGGCGTCTTCTTTGAGGCCGGCCAGCCGTCCGTGATGTATGACTATCTGTGCGGCATGTGTGAAGCCTATCACGCCTATCCGGAGACCTGGGTGGTCACCGAAGACGGCACCCTGCAGTTCGGCGCAACCCAGGAAGCCATGAAGGCCCCGCTCAAGCAGCTGCAGAAGATGTATGCCGACGGCATCATTGATCCCGAGTTTGCCACCAAGGATGAGACCAAGGCCTTTGAGGAAATCATCAACGGCAACATCGGTCTTGTGTTCGGACCGCACTGGGTCATGACCTTCGTCATGAACATGTATGACCTGGAGCCCACCAAGGACGTCACCTGGTACTGCTGCGCCATCCCGGATTCGGAAGGCAACATTGTGCCGGAAGCCATCAAGACCAACAACCGCGGCTTTGTGTGCATCAATGCAAAATGCAAGAATCCCGAAGCAGCCTTCAAGATGCTGAACCTGTATCATTACGCCAGCTACTATTCCAACGATCCGACCTGGTGGGGCTATGAAGAGTCCTACTCCCGCATGATTGCTCCTGTGTGGTCCACCGTGAAACCGACCGACAACCTGGATACCTATGAGAACCTGCAGAAGGTGTTTGCGGCCAATGACCCGTCCCTGCTGGAAGGCAAGGCGGTGTCCTATTACGGCAACATCACCTCCAGCGACTACAAGAAGGCCTGGGCCTGGAACCAGATGTTCGGCACGGCGG
>ONVN01000388.1 GCA_900321295.1 uncultured Eubacteriales bacterium | reverse complement strand
TGTGTAATCTATCCTTTCCGCCATCCTCATGAGCGTCCGCACCGAATCGTCTTCCGGTATGATGGTCTCAATATCCAGCGGCAAAACTACTTGCACCGCTGTCTCTTTTGCTGTATTATTTCTTTGCTGATAATGTTTCATAGCAGTTACAGTATACAGCAAAAAACGGAGAAGTTCGAGAGAACAACTCCGCTTTTTTGTTGGGGCTTAATGCAACAGCCCCTTAGGATTCCCTGCTTTTTCCCGCTCTTCCGATCTGCGTTTTTCTCAGTCCATACCGCTTTCTTGATGAAGAAGGTTTCTTCCTTCCATCCGTTCCTTCGAATGTATCCATTCTGAAGGAAGCTTTTTCATTTCGTGAGAGGATTGGCCAGAATTTCCACTTATGCGTGAAAAACAGTATTTCAAGAGCAATCCATCATCCTGGACCACGATAAGCTCATTTCTTGTTCATCCTTTTTTCAGCACATAAGCCGGATGATGGACCCTATGCATGCTCCTGTTTTGTATGCTCAAGCCGTAATTCCTTGTTCTCCCTGGTCAGAATCCCGGTAAACTGCTTTACACCAAACCGCTCCATGAAGAAACTGCATTTGCACATAAAAATGTAAAAGATATTAAGTCCACACCCACTGAGCCCTTCATAGTTTCCCTGGCCCTTTGAAACAAGCAGATCCGCTTCTTTGGCTGCATCGGCTGCTTCCTTTGAAAAACAGCTGAGGGCCGCTCCAGGAATATCATTTCCGCTTCCAATCACTTCTTGAGCCGCTTCCTCAAGATGTATCTGCTCAGCGTCTTCCAGTGTTGCATCGTTTGCCACGGGCTCACCACGCACAATGACCGTGACATGTATTTCCGGATTCAGTTTCCTTATGGTCTCAATCAGCAGCTTATCGGTCACAATTTCCCCACAATTGTCTGTGAAGAATACAAGTCTGCGTGCTACCCTGATTTCTTGCCGGAATTCCTCCAATTGAAGCGGATCCACTGTATTTCTGTGCGAATCTCTGAGCAGCTGCTTCAGTTTATCCTCATCAACATGATCCAGAGCAACGAAGTCAATGAAATTCCCCGTCATGGACAGCTGTATGGCTCTTTCAAGCGGATCCGGTGCCTTTTCAACACTTTCCTGCATGACCGGCCACAACGACATCATCAGCGCATTAAAATGACGTTTGATTTCACCATAATCCATCTCAGGTCCGAAAAGACGTCGATAAACAGCACTGATCCGGGATGCAATTTCCGGAGAAGATGCACTACCGCTGTTGGTAACCAATTCCATAACACTGGCCTGATATTGCGTAATCTGCTGCTGGGTTGCTCCAGCCGGGAAAGCGTTCAGTTTTCTCTCCAGCTGACATTTTCTGCAGCCATCATTCATCCTCATATCGTTTTCTCCACACTTTCAGCATTTACCAGGAATATCCGGCTTTGCAGCAACCCTGTTGATGCATTTTGTCTGCAAACCGCGGGATCTTCAGTTCTTCAAACACCGCCATGTGTTCCAAAATACAAAAGCAGCCATGTTCTGAGAAAAACTACCCGGGAGGATTCCCTGTCCGTTCCCGGAAAGCCTGCTTCCATTCTTTATTTCAAACTGGTGAAATAAGCCCGAAGTTCTGCCTCCGTGTGCAGAATTGTTTCTGGCGCACCATGCAGCATGACGTTATCAAAACCATCGATAAAGCTCCTGGCATCTGTTTTATATGCAATGCATTTTTTCCCTTTTGCATAACAGTATCCCAGTTCGAAACATGCACCTTCATCCGGTACACGCCCATCCATCAGGAATAGAACTGCATCACACCAGTCCATGTGCTCACAATCGAGCTGGAAAAGGTATTTCCGTTTTGGTATGCCCTCGATCATTTCCGGAAGGTCTGCAACACAGCCGCCCTCCCGTTGTGGAAGAAATGTTTCATGCCCACATGCACGGATGATTGCATCGACCTTTTCATTGAAGCTTCGTTCTCCATCACAAAACAATGGAGCAGCAATATATATTTTCATCTTCTGCCTCTTTTCCTCTGATCATTCCCATGTTCCTTTCAAAAAATGTATCCTGTTTTTCTTTATCTGTTGCGTTCCTGTTCTCCTTTCCGCTGTCGTCCAAGGATTCTTTCATCCGAAAAAGATTATATCATAGAGAAGCATTTTTCAAACATCCTCCGCTGATTCATTGATATACTCAGAATCATCAGAGTCAAGTGAAGCTGAACAATTCATATCCATGGAAATCCTGGGCCACTGCGGTATTCGATAATGATTCCCAGAAAACAGAATCCGTGATTCTCTTTGAATCGTTTCTGCCCGGAGAGCTTCAAGAACACCAGCAGCGCTCTTTTGGAAATAAAGTGTGCAAGCCAATGTCCTGTCCATGATTCTTAGGCCAAAGTATAAATCGGATCAATACAGAGAACACGGGATGAAGAGATCAAGGAAGAGGTTGTGAAACAAAACGAATATGCTATACTCAAACTATCAAGAATCTCTCTGCATCCTGGATGCTGGTCGGGAACCCGGAAGGAAGCCAGCTCAGCAGGAGAGAAAAAAACTTGCAGGCACGGAAAAGGATCCTATGTGTTTTCTAAAGTTCCCGGACTTTTTCTCGAAACATGGACACGACTCTTTTCCACAAAGGCACAGATGCGGGCAGAAGCAAATATGTTGCGTCTTCCCTGGCAGAACCCTCAGGGAAGCATTCAACCTTTTCCTTACAAGATTCAAATCCAGACAGAGGTGAAACGCGATGGAAAGATTGTTTTCCACTCACAGTATCCGCAGCAGCAGAGAATGCAGCCCGATATGGACACTTGCCACGCTTGACGAAGGCGGCCTTTTGCAACCTGAAAAAGTCATCGTTCCAAGCGTATGGGAATCCCACCCGGCCCTCCGAAACTATCGCGGACGCGCGCTGTATGAACAGACAATCCATGCCTCAGGGAACCTGCGCATCGCACTGGGCGGAGTCAGTTTCCGCGCAAAAGTTTATCTGGATGGTATCCTCCTGGCAGATCATTATGGTGCTTACACGGGTTTTGATGCGTTCGCTCTGAATCTTGCAGAGGGTGAACACAGACTGCAGGTTGAGGTCGACAACCGTTTTACACGCGATTCCGCCCTTCATCTTCCGAACGATTACTACTGCTATGGCGGTATCAACCGTCCTGTCCTGCTTGAAGAGCTGCAGGATGCCTATATTTCCCGATTCCATGTACTTCCAAAGAAGATGGAAAACGGCTGGTCTGCAGATGCAGAAATCGCAGTCCGCAATCTAACCAGTCATCCTCTGCATGGTTCCCTGTGTTTCTCTGTAGCCGGTCATGAATCGTGCATCCCTATGGACCTTCCTGAGAATGACACTTCCACTTTCTCTTTTTCCATTCCCTGTCCAGATGCTGAGCCCTGGTCTCCGGATTCACCTGTCCTGTATACCACACAGGCACTCCTCACCCTGGACAGGAAACCGGCAGACGATCTGATTGACCGGATTGGTTTTCGTGAAATACGGACCGAAGGCAGGCAAATCCTTTTGAATGGCAGGGTTTTGCACCTGAAAGGCTTTAACCGTCATGAGGATTACGGTGTTTTCGGTCTTTCCGCACCTGTTGAAGCCATGATGCATGACGTGCAGTTGCTGCATGATCTCGGTGCAAACTGCATACGTACCTGTCATTATCCCAATGATCCACGTTTTCTTGACCTGTGCGATGAAACAGGCCTGCTCGTTTGGGAGGAATCACACGCACGCGGTTTGTCAGAAGAGCAAATGCGTCATCCTCAGTTCATGAATCAGCTGCGCCTGTCCACCACGGAAATGGTCAATCAGCATTTCAATCATCCTTCCATTTTTGTCTGGGGATGCTTAAATGAATGTGCCGACAACACGGAATATGGTGCCGACTGTTATCGGGAAATCTTTATGCTCCTGCACAGTCTTGACAACAGTCGTCCAGTGACCTCCGCACTTCTTGAGCGTCCCGGCGGCAGGGTCTATGGGGATATGGATATCGTCAGTATCAACATCTATCCGCAATGGTATCAGGACGTTCCGGTATCCGAATCACTTCAGAAGAAACTTAAGGAAATTGATGCATGCGGTGGAAAAGGGAAACCAGTCATTGTCAGCGAGATTGGTGCCGGAGCAATTTATGGTTATCATGACCCATTTGGCGAAGCCAAATGGTCTGAAGAGCGGCAGTGTAGAATTCTTGAAAGCCAGATTACCAGCATCCTTTCGTCCCCTGACGTGTCGGGAGTTTTCCTCTGGCAGTTTGCTGATGTGCGGGTCGACGAGGAATGGTCAATGCGCCGTCCCAGAACCTATAACAATAAAGGTGTTACCGACGAATACAGACGTCCGAAAGCTTCCTACATGCTGGTAAAGAAGCTTTTCAAGGAATTCCAATGATTTTTTCCCTGGATATCCTTGCGGTTCGACTCATACAGCATCCGGAATTCTGAAAACTCTTTTTTCATGACATCAATAGCATTGCAGCATCCTGCGCAAATCCAGGCGTCACAGCCGTTTCATGATCATACATTACCAAAAAGAAAAAGCATTCTGCAGGCAGCACAGCCGCAGAATGCTTTTTCTTTTGATATTCATCCATTCTTAAAAACGTTTTCGAGAATATTGGCTATCTTCTTTTGAGAAGAACGGATACCCTGCCTTGGAAATGCTGGCAGCTTAAGCTGCAGCGTGGAGAGCGTTCCCGTCTGCTGATACATCCACAAAATCCAGGTTGCTCAGAAACGTTACGGCAAGCTGAATCTGCTCTTCCGTCAGCGTTTCCTTGGCCTCATTCCCATGCATCAGCACAAACTCAATCATATAGCCCTTATAAATCGTGAAAAAATCAACATAATCCACACTGTCACGGTTTTCTTTGATCATCATCAGTTTTGTTCCATGCGCAGTTTCATGATAGGAGATTTCCACCTCATCCTCTGTGCGGAAAGTCTGCTCGATCTGTTTCAAGGCATCATCGTCCAATTCATTCAGGCGAGGCACATCGGAGTACATTTCATCAAACGCAACTGACAGGACCATGACCGGTTTTTCGGTATCTTCCGACATGATCAGGGCCAGGAAATTTCCGGAATCGGTCCCTGTTTCTGCTTGGGATATCGTATAGCCATCCGGAACTGTACAAAGCAGTTCAAACGAACCATTTGTTGCCACCTTTCCCAGGTAAGCCTTTTCCGTTGTTTCACCCAGAGATATAGCTGTGCACAGAAGCATGACCAGGCACATGGCCAGTGTAATCATTCTTTTCATAGGTTTGTTTCTTCCTCCTTTTTTCGTCGATCTTTATGTTATTTGGCATATACATACTGACGGCTGATAAAGCCAATCATTCCAGTTGCAGGATCCTGGACCTGATACCAGTTGCTGAGCTGTGCAAGCACGGTCAGTTCCTTTCCCTGAGGGCATGTTGCGATCCGCTCTGCCTCAAGGCTGGGGGCCCAGCGGAGATTGACCCATCCACTTGCCCGGGATGGTCTGGCAACGACCGTGAACGGGGTCACTTTGACAGCACTCCTGAACTCTGTATTCATTGCAGATATTGTGCTTCCAGAAGGCACCGGATCGGGAGTCGGCGTTGTACCTGGATACGTCGGAACAAGATACCGGCTTTGCACATACGCATAGTCTACATGGTATCCATTCCCTGCCGTATTGACCCACGGGTACAGAATTTCCGACCATCCATTATAGTTTGCACGCACAGTGACAGCTGTACCAAAGGGCAATCTGCCGATCACATTGTCTTCAACCCGCTCGCTGGAACGAACATTCAGTGTCTTCCCATCCGCCGTGTAGACATACATGGTTGTATCTGCATGAACTGCTGGGATCAGCAATGCAAACATCAGCATGGCGGACACAAATACAGCGATTATTTTTCTCTTCATTTTCTATAGCCTCCTTTTGTCTTTTTCATACTGCTTGCTTTTATCTGTCGTTTCCTTTCTGTTTTTTACTTTTACGGCGGCAGCCATTCCCTGACTTTTCATCCGGCTTTTCGAATGCTGTTCAGGCGGTTCGGACGTTGTGCCCGGATCTGGTTTGCCGTATGTTTTCATGGAGTGAATATCATTCTTTTCTGTGCAGATATTGAAAGGCTGCCCTCATTTCCAGGAGCATTTCTATCCATTGACGGTGCCCTTTCATTTTTTTACGCAGCCAGCCCTTCATTTCTTGATACGCATGCGTATACAGTCTGGCAATAAAAAACAGGCAATCCGCATGTCTGCGGATACTGCCTGCTGACAACCCATGGGTACCACTCTATCGAGTTGATTATCTTTCTTCTTCAACCGCAAAAGCAGGGGCACAGGGCACCTTGACAACCCATTTGGATACGTTTGTCTGGACGCCATGGATCATTCCCGCCACCATATGTGCTTCACCCGGAAAAATCGCACAGAACCAGCCTGCATGAAGTTCTACACCGGTTCCCTGTGGGGCACCATCCATTTTTCTTCCATCTGCTCCACCCGGCAGATCCTCCGCCGGTGTCAGCGTATCCATCGCACACAAATGAATCGTTTCTGCACCCTCTTTGACCATCATCAAGTCAATAGTATGAAAATGCACTTCAAATCTGCGCTTCTCGTCAGGTTTTGTTGCATAATTCTTCTCCCTGACTTCACAGGGTGCACTTCCAGGTTCGGACACAGAAAAAGCGTCTGTAATCTTCCTCGCACCGGGAATAACCTGTTCATAAAGCGGCAGATTTTCAATACGATCAAGAATCATATGCCAGCACCTCCGCTTAATTACATTCAATGCCTCGAATCAAATTCCTTCCTACATGATCTCACAAGCCCTCGCCTTTATAAAGACAACGCGTCCGGAAGATCCCGGATCATCTTCAATAAATCCAGATAGAATGGGCGAATATTCCGCCGATGCTGCAGTCCTCCCTGCAGCGACATATGATCCCCTTCATAAATCGGGAATACATTCCACATCCCGGGTTCTGCATGCTCTCTGTCAAACGGTTTATGCTTGGAGTAGAAAGGAAATGCCGCTGAACAGGTATTCACCAGACCGTCGTTTTCACGCCAGCTCTCCCCTATTTCCGTTCCGCCTCTTGTGACTCCTGTATACGCACCGATCTGATTTGAACGCATCACGAACAGTGGTTCCATTCCCCGATTAGGCTTCCAGACACCCTCCACCGTCTTATGCGTCCAGCTGCATGGAACGGAAAAGTAATAGACATTCGGCAGTTCTGTCATAAGCCTGTTCATAGCCAAGGCCCTGTCAACATGCATATCATACCCTGCCCAGTCTTTGCTGTCTCTTCCATCCTTTTTCCCTTTTATGCCCATGCGCATGATGCGCGCCATCCACCTGCTCCAAAGAGGCACGTTGACCTTTTCCGGTTGGAATGAGGTATCTTCAAAAAGATCATATGCTGTTGTTCCGTTCATGGGCGATGCAAGGGTCACAATGCTATGAATACGGGATGCCATACCGCCTGCAAAAAGTGGAGAAATATCCCCCGCAGGTGATGTTTCCCTTTCCTCCTGTGCTCCATTTGCCATGAATTCGGAAAACAGACGAACCGTTGCGCCGCCAAAGGAATGCCCCAGGAGCACAAGTCTGGTTTTCTCATTCCATTCCTTCAAAAGCGGGCAGGCAGAATAATCCTTTCCAAATCGTGCATGGCGGTATCTTTCACTGTGTACAGAACCATAATCCACCCTTGTGCCAGCAAGCTGAGCATACAGTTCACATGCCCTGTCCCATGCGCTTCCTGTCGGAGAAACGGATGCAGCATAACACGCAAATCCATGTTCGCCCAGATATTTCAGGAGGTCTCCGCCCCGCATTCCCCAGTAGGGCATGCGTGCATATGCTTCATCATAAGAACCCCAACCTGACAAACCATGAACAAAAATAAATGCAAGATGTTCCATCTCATTCCTCCACTCAACCTGCAGCTGAACACGCCTGATCCCTTGCTGTTTTCTCTGACTGCAAAATGTACTATCCAGGAACAGGATCAACTCCCCGTCTCTTGCACTGTTCGTGTATGCATATCCTGCTTTTCCAGAACGATGCTGCGAAGGACTCTTCCATAAATCACATAGGATATGATCACATTTAGAAAATCCGCAACTGCCTGGGTCCAGACGATTCCTGTCATGCCGAAGAATGCGTTCAAAAGAAAGAGGATGGGAATGTTGAGCCCAACCTGACGGATGGCGGCCAAAGCAAAGGATTCTCTCCCGCGGTTCACCGCCTGCATGAAATTCACCATATTGAAACTGAGGAACATAAATGGCGTCGCAAAACATCTCGCCCTGAGAAAAGCGGTACCCAACCGGACGGTTTCCGCATTGTTGATGAACGCACGGATCAGCCTGTCCGCAAACAGGAAATACAGCAGAACACTGGCTCCCGCCACGGCAAGACCAGCAACACGGGCGGCTGTGAAAAAAGCCCTCATCCTTTTGAAATTGCCTGAAGCATAATTATACCCAATCAGCGGGATCATTCCCAGGCAGATTCCGATTCCGATGTTCAGGGGGAGCCGTTCGACCTTCTGTACAATTCCGATTGCCGCGAGTTCCAGATCTCCATGAGAAGCAGACAGACGGTTTATCACAATATTGGTCAAATCAAAGAGAAAAACACTGAGTGCAGCCGGAACACCGATTGAAAAAATATCCTTTCTCGACTCAGGCCGAAGTCTTTCAATCCGTTTTGGAAGCTCCAGTGCCGAGCCCTGACAAACGTGAAGATACGTCCAGATGAAATAAACGGAGGTGGCCATATTGGACAGCATGGTTGCAATACCTGCACCCATAACCTGATATCCATCCGGAAGAACAACAAACATAATGAGTGGATCCAGTGCTATGTTCAGTATGCCCCCAAGACTCAGGCCGAAAGCAGCTTCTCCTGCAAACCCTGCATTTCGCAGCAGAAAGGACATTGTGGTATTGGAAACATTTGCAGCCCCGCCAATTACCACGACGAAGAGCAGATACTGGCGTGCATATCCGATCGTAAAGTCACTTGCTCCTAGGAGCCGAAGCAGCGGATCCATCAGCACAAGACAGGCAAGTGAAAACACAAGACCAGCAGCAAGGGATGCAGCTAATGTCCACGAACCGGCTCGTCTTGCTTCATCTGTATCCTTGCTTCCAAGAAGACGCACAAAAAGACTCCCGCCACCAACACCAAAGAGGTTCCCTAGCGCTCCGGCCATAAGGAAGACCGTCAGCACCAGAGAAGATGCAGCGACCATGTATGGGTTGCCTGCCCGTCCTATGAACCATGTATCCGCCATATTGTAGATCAGTGTGATCAGCTGGCTGATAATGGTTGGAATGGCCATCCTGGTCAGTGCGCGCGGAACAGGTAAAGACTCAAATAATTCCGTTTTCGTATTGTCTGCCACAGGATGCCCTCCTTCCACTCATCGAACCAATTTGGATTCCATAATTGTGTTGAAACCAGTATCACTTTTCTGTCGTTCCAGCTTCCCTGCATGCCTGTGCTGTGTCTGATTCAATGCCACAGCGCATAGAGGAAATCACCACGTCCTCTTCCGGTGTCTTCCAGGTTTCACATTCAATCCATCATGTTTCCTCGCTGCAGGTAAGATTTTTTTCACTTGTTTTCTTCATGTGCTTTTCTCTTGTTTGCTTCACCTGGCCTGATATGGTAAAATCAGTATAAAACTTAGAGCAAACTTTAAGTCAATCCCCATTTTCAATCAGGAGGCATGCATATGTGTTACAGCATTCATGAAGTTTCAGAAAAGACAGGCATCAGCCCCTATGTTCTCAGGTTTTACGAAAAAGAAGGGCTGCTCCCGCACATTCATCGCAGTGAAGGCGGAATTCGATATTATACAGAGGAAGACATCGACCTGCTTGGTCTGATCTGCTGTCTGAAAAAAACCGGAATGCAGCTCAAAGAAATCAGGACCTTCGTTCAGCTCAGCGATAAGGGGCCGGAAACTCTGCGTGAGCGCTGTGCCATCCTGAAGCAGCAGCAGGATAATGTTCAGAACCAGATGAAAGAGCTCCAGAAGAGTTATGAGAAGGTTTCCCATAAGCTCGCCTACTTCTCCGGTCTCCTGGAAGCATATGAAGGAAAGCAATAATCAGCCTGTCTCATGCATATCCTGCAACAGCCTCTCCGATGTTTGATCTCTGGGTTTATAACAATGCTTCCTCTTTGTTGTTTTCTCTGAGGAAAACGCATATTGCTCCTGAACGTCGATTGGTCCATTCTCATCGAAAAAACGCCGAACGCCGTTTGATATGCTCCCCTCATGCAACAGTTTTTCTTTTCACTGTCTTTCATGAGGGGAGCATATCACTTTCTGGCAATCTGCGTTTTTTTCGATACATAGCAATTTTTCTTCCGGGACTGACAGCACATGAAACAGGAGAAACCGTGCTTTGCTTGCTCAGAATACGTTCTTAGAGAGAAATCTCTTCTGTAAACTGCATTGAGAGCCTGCCATCTTTTTCAATCAGAGGGTACACGACATATCCAGATTCAAAATATTTCTCCCCATTTCCACCCCAGCGGTCACCAAAGTATAGAATCCGTCCATCTTTTTGAAGAATAAACGCAGGCTGACTCATGTAGGTCGTTTCATCACCAATTTCCATCAGACTGCTCCATTTTCCTTCCATCGAATCCGCATAGGCATATTTTCCCTGGTTCGGTGCCCATCCAGTGCAGAAAGAGGAGAGCATGTAATATCTTCCATGTATTTTCGTCACAGCAGGAGCTTCCCGGTATTCCCCCTGCCAGAGCCTGTGAATCAGCGCGTCCACATTCATATAGTCGTCCGAGAGCCGATACATATGCATGTCCGCATTGTCCCTCGACGCCGAAATGAAATAGGCCGTCCCGTCATCATCCTTGAATAACGTGCAGTCCCTGGACATATATCCATATGGATTGAAGTGTCCATGATAAGTGAAGTCACCATCAGGCGTCCGACAGCTGGCGATGGCAACTGCTGCCTCCCGATAGTCTGCCCCATTTTCAAAATGAGCCCATAGCACAAATTTGCCGGTCTTCTCGTTGTAAAGAACCTTGGGGCGTTCCAGATTGATTTTTCCCCCATCATCCCGCTTCAACTGCATTTTGGTCCGAACACGGTATGGTTCCATTTCAGATTCGGTCGTGAGAATATGATTGCAGAATTCCCAGTCAGACAAGTCTCTGGAACGGTAACAGCTGACATAAAAGTTTTCCCTTCGGTCCTCACCATACCAGTAATAATATCCGTTATGCGCAAGAATCCATCCGCCGTGCGCGTGAATCGGGAGTCCATGCATATCCTTCCACAGCACTCCATTTTTCCGTGTGATCATCGGTCAACCTCTCCAGTTCTGGTTTGTCACGCGTGTTATGCACGCCATTCCGGGAACCGTTCCCTGAATGATCCGTAATAATGCTTTTCCATCACGGTATCATAGACGGCGTTGGCATATTCTTCAAGCTTTCCGATGTCAT
>ONVN01000119.1 GCA_900321295.1 uncultured Eubacteriales bacterium | reverse complement strand
TATGTTCCGGATCAAAGGTGGTTCCAAGCAGTTCGCCCCTGCGCGCGTACTCCGGGATCATCCAGGCGGGGGAGAGAGGCAGGATGCCTTTGATGACATCCCGTTTCATGGCACCCGCCAGCATGACGGTCATGCCGCCCTGAGAGTGGCCGCAGAGATAAAGATCGCTGACATAATCCAGGCTTCGCGCATAATCGATGACGGTCAGGGCGTTGTTGAGCCATTTATACAGGTTGTGATCGTGAAAAGCACCGTCGCTGCTGCCATGACCGTACATATCCACACGCAGGGTGGCACATCCGATTTCACGCAGCGCGGCAGCAACGGCGAGAATATGCCGTTCCTCCATATGTCCGGTGAAGCCATGGATCACAATGACAATCGGAAGTTTGTCTCCGTGCTTTTCGGGAAGCTCGATCCGGGCATTCAGGCGAATGCCGTCGTCGGTGATAACCATGCTGAATTCCTCCTAGTCGAATATTTTGAGGGGCTTCCATCGGAGATAATCTCCGGAAACCAAACGATACTCAATCCCTCTGAAGGAGCCGATCAGACTGTCATGAAAACGGGCCGTTCCATGGCAGTGCGCGTAGATCACCTGCTCGGCGCCGTATTCTTCCGCAAGATCGGTGAAGACACTTCGTTTTTCCAGAACGCTTGTCGGCGGATAGTGCAGAAACATGAGGAATTTCTGGAACCCTGCTTTTCTGGCTTCTTCAAAGGAAATGCGGAGACGGGCGGCTTCACGGTCCACCAGTTTCCGGGCCTGTTCTTCCCGGTCCTGGTCCCACCCGACAATGATGCCTTTCCGGTTGACATAGAAGGGGCCTTCGAAAGTGTATCCCTTCGTTCCCACGAGGGCATAGTCTCTGTAGGAACAGAAATTGTTCTGCAGGAAAAAGAGTTTCCCTTCAAAACGTGCGTTCAGCTGCGGTGTTTTCTTGGCATCCCAGAACATGTCATGATTTCCGCGCAGCAGGATTTTCCGTCCGGGAAGGGACAGAATGTATTCCAGGTCTTTCTCGCATTCGGAGAACGTGCGTCCCCAGGAGTGATCCCCGGCCAGAAGGAGCGTGTCGTCGGGCCTGACGAGTTCCTCACAGAATGTCCGGAAGATATGCTCATGATTCCGCCATAAGGGATCGGTCAGCTGTCCGCTGGCTTTCAGCTGGGTCTGAAAGTGCAGATGAAGATCACCAAGCGCATATAAACTCATAGAACGGCCTCCACACGTTTCAGGGCGGCAGCTGCTGACTGCCGGAAGAAAGGAAAAGAACGCACCGAGCGAGAGCTGTTCAGTTTTTTCTGCTTTTCCATTCGAGTATTTCGGTCAGGCGGTCCTGGACTTCCTTTTCCTGTCCCTGATCACCGGGAAGGTAATAACGTGTACCTGCGAGTGCATCCGGAAGACATACCATCCGTGTCAGTTTCTCTTTGGTATCATGGGCATATTCATAGCCTTTTCCATATTCCAGGTCTTTCATGAGCTGGGTGGGGGCATTGCGGATCTGAAGAGGCACAGGGTCTGCAGGGCGGTTCCGGATATCGGATTTTGCATGTTCACAGGCCATATAACATGCGTTCGATTTCGGGGCCATCGAAAGATAGACGACACAGTGTGTCAGATGCACATCACATTCAGGCATCCCCAGTTTATGGCATGCCTCAAAAACGGAAATGGCAAGCGGAAGTGCATTGGAATCGGCCATGCCGATATCTTCACTGGCAAACCGCACAAGGCGTCTTGCAATATAAAGCGGGTCTTCGCCGCCGTCCAGCATACGCATACACCAGTAAACGGCAGCATCGGGATCCGAATTGCGCATGGATTTATGCAGAGCAGAGATCATGTTGTAGTGCTCTTCGCCATTCCGGTCATAGAGCAGGGAGCGCCGGTTCATGGCATCTGCAAGCGTGGCATCTTCGACATGGACACCGCCGTTTTCATCCAGGCGGCCGTTGAGAACGCATACTTCCAGGGTATTGAGGGCGGTGCGGGCATCCCCGTTTGCAAATCTTGCGATCGCGGACAGCTGGTCCTCGGTGACATCCACGAGCATATCACCGAATCCTTTGGAAGAAGTGAGGGCATGGTGCAGCAGCCGGAGAAGATCGGACTCGGTCAGCGGCTTGAGGATAAACACTTTGCAGCGGGACAGAAGAGCTGAGTTGATCTCAAAGGAAGGATTCTCCGTCGTTGCACCAATAAGGATGATGCTGCCTTTCTCAACATAAGGCAGAAAGGCATCCTGCTGGGCTTTGTTAAACCGATGGATTTCATCGGCAAACAGGAGTGTTTTCTGACCGAGCATGCGGTTGTTCTCGGCACGCTGCATGACTTCCTTGACCTCTTTGATTCCGGAAGTAACGGCACTGAACTCGACAAATTCAGCCCTGGCTGTCTTGGCAATGATTCGCGCGAGGGTTGTCTTGCCGACCCCGGGCGGGCCCCAGAAAATCATGGAAGAAACCTGCCCCCGGTCGATCAGCTGCCGGAGAATATGACCTTTCCCGATTAGGTGCTGCTGCCCGCAATAGTCTTCAAGTGTATCCGGCCGCAGACGGCTTGCAAGGGGGGAGAGATCCTCACGGCGCGATTCATCCGGCGCATCAAACATACTCATCTGTTCCATAATCATTCCTCCACTTGGAGAGTGTAGCACGAGTGCTGCAAGGTGGCAAGGAGGAACGGGGAGCATGAAACAACAGGCAGGGAATGAAATAAGAAAAAAACTCGTGGCATGGGACGCTTTGCTTTTCGCAGCGAATCACCGTTTTTGAAGTGAGGCTGGCAAAACGGCTGTTCACGCCTGACGGTCACTTTGGAGGTTCTCAAGGGAATTCCCGCATGTTCCCAGAAATGAGGGGTATAAAACGCAGGAAAGCTTGCCACATATGTGTTCATGATGTATAATTCTATGGCATGTCTTGCATGCTAGCAAATGAAATCATTCGAGGAGGTCTCCGCTGTATGGTACAGGCAGTAGTTGGCGCAAACTGGGGCGATGAGGGAAAAGGCAAGGTCACAGATCTGCTTGCAGAACAGAGTGATGTGGTTGTTCGTTTCCAGGGTGGTGCCAATGCAGGGCATACCATTATCAATGATTATGGCCGTTTCTCGCTCCACCTCCTTCCGTCCGGTGTTTTTCATCAGGACGTTGTCAATGTAATTGGACCAGGTGTAGCACTGAATGTGGAAGCATTGCTCAAAGAGCTGAAGGCACTCACGGACAGCGGAGTGCCCGCCCCGAAACTGCTGATTTCCGACAGATGTCAGGTCATGATGCCCTACCATGTCGACTTTGATCGGTTTGAAGAAGAACGTCTGGGAAAGAACTCCTTCGGTTCAACAAAATCCGGCATTGCTCCGTTTTATTCGGACAAATTTGCCAAGGTTGGTCTTCAGGTATGTCAGCTGTATGACGAGGAAATCCTCCGGAGCCGTCTGGAGATTGCCCTGGTAAAGAAAAATGTTCTGCTTCGTGAACTTTATCATAAGGATGAAGTCGACCTGGACAGCCTCGTGAAATATCTCCAGCATATTGCCGAGCAGATCCGCCCGATGGTTTGTGATACGACACGGTTCCTGTATGAAGCTGACCGCGCCGGAAAAACCATCCTCCTCGAGGGACAGCTGGGAACGCTGAGGGATCCGGACCACGGTATTTATCCTTATACTACCTCTTCTTCACCGCTGGCTGCATTTGGCTGCATTGGCGCAGGGGTAAGCCCCATGTCGCTCAAGAAAATCCTGGCGGTTACCAAGGCTTATTCCAGTGCGGTGGGTGCCGGCCCGTTTGTATCGGAAATCTTCGGTGATGCTGCGAAGGAACTGAGGGACCGTGGCGGTGATAAGGGCGAATACGGTGCAACGACCGGACGTCCGCGTTCCGTAGGCTGGTTTGATGTTGTTGCAACGAAATATGGCGCCATGGTTCAAGGTGCAACCGAACTCGTTCTGACCAACCTGGATGTGCTCGGATATCTGGACGAGATTCCTGTCTGCGTTGCCTATGAGACGCGGGAGGGAGAAAGGATCACGGATTTCCCGACGACGCCAACGCTCATGCACTGCAAGCCGGTTCTGGAAAAGCTTCCGGGCTGGAAGACCGACATCCGGGGTATCCGGAATTATGAAGATCTCCCGGCCAACTGCAAGGCGTATGTTGACTATATCGAACGCGTGACCGGCGTCCCGATTCATATGGTTTCCAATGGTCCCAAACGGACAGAAATTCTCTATCGGTAAAACAACTGCTGCCATGGAAGCATGGCAGCTGGTTTTTCGGGAAACGCTTTTCCGTGATAAAGCGCGAAATTGTGAGGTGAGACGATGATCGGCATCATCGACTATGGAATGGGCAACCTGCGCAGCGTACAGAAAGCCTTTGCGTATCTGGGCTTTGATGCGGAGATTCTTGGGAGTCCGCAGGACAGCCGGAAAGCGGATCATCTGGTGCTTCCGGGGGTTGGAGCTTTTCGGGATGCCATGGACCGGCTGAAGAAAACAGGAATGGACCAGGTCGTTCTTGAAGCGGCGGAACAGGGAAAACCGGTTCTCGGCATCTGCCTCGGCATGCAGATGATGTTTGAATGGAGTGAGGAAAACGGGCACTGGAAGGGGCTCGGATTGTTCCCGGGAACCATCTGCAGGCTCGAAAACCATGGGCTGAAAATACCTCATATGGGATGGAATACCCTCGACACACGGAAAAGCATTCTTTATGAGGAAGGGACACACCCATATGTTTATTTCGTGCACTCCTATTGTGCACCGGAGATCAGCGAGTATACCATCGCATCCTGTTCCTATGGCCAGACATTTACGGCCAGTGTACAGCGCGGCAACATCTGCGCAACCCAGTTCCATCCGGAAAAAAGCGGCCGGGAGGGACTGAACATGCTCAGACGGTTTGCTCTGTGGGAGGGATCAGGATGCTGACAAAACGAATTATACCTTGTCTGGATATACGGGATGGACGTGTCGTCAAAGGGGTCAACTTTGTCGGAATCCGGGATGCCGGCGACCCCGTGGAAGCTGCTGTGCGCTATAACGAAGAAGGCGCGGATGAGCTCGTCCTGCTGGACATCAATGCAAGCCATGAGGGAAGAAAAACGGTGTATGATGTTGTCAGCCGCGTGGCTGAGCAGGTGTTTATTCCGTTTACAGTAGGCGGGGGAATCTCCGATCTTGAACAGATCCGTCAGCTGCTGCTGCTCGGTGCGGATAAGGTTTCCATCAATTCGCCCGCAGTCCGCAACCCGGATTTTATTACCGAGGCCGCCATGCGCTTTGGCAGTCAGTGTATTGTGCTGGCGATGGATGTCCGCGCCAGGGAAGGCGGCTGGGATGTTTATGTGAACGGCGGCCGTGTCAATACCGGAATCGATGCCCTGAAATGGGCAGAGGAAGGCGTACGGAGAGGGGCTGGGGAGATTCTTCTGACAAGCATGAATACAGACGGAGTCCAGCAGGGCTATGCCATGGATGTAACCAGGGCGATCGCTGACCTTGTACCCGTTCCGGTGATTGCAAGCGGCGGGGCAGGAAAAAAAGAGCATTTCCGGGATATTCTGACGGAAGGCCATGCAGATGCAGCACTGGCTGCGACACTGTTTCACTTTGGAATTTTACCGATTCCTGAGCTGAAAGCCTATCTGTCGGACTGCGGAATACCGGTAAGGAGGGTTTAAATCCATGGCCTATGAATCCAAACTGGCACTTGGACTGGTTCCGTATACTGCGGGCGAGCAGCCCAAGGACAGAAAATTCATCAAACTGAATACGAATGAAAACCCTTATCCGCCGTCCCCACGCGTTGAAGAAGCGCTCAAAGGGAAAATTGAGCTTCTCCGGCTTTATCCGGATACGGATGCCACCGAACTGAGGGAAGCGGTTGCTGAACGTTTCTGCGTGCAGCCTGAGAATGTTTTCTGCGGAAACGGCTCGGATGAGGTTTTGGCTTTTGCGTTTGCAGCTTTTTTTGCAGGCAAGAAGGTGTATGCTCCGGACATATCGTACTCTTTCTATCCGGTATATGCCTCATTGTTTGGTGCACATCTGCAGCAGATTCCTGTCCTTTCGGATTTTTCGGTGGATGTCGGTGGCCTGATGCAAGACGGACCGGTTGTATTGGCAAATCCCAATGCGCCGACCAGTCTTGAACTGGATACAGATACCATCCGGAGACTGGCGGATCACACGCGGGAGCAGGAGGAGATCCTCCTTGTGGATGAAGCCTATGCGGATTTTGCAAAGGAATCTGCTGTGCCTCTGACCAAGGAATATGAAAACCTTCTGATTGTCCGCACCTTCTCTAAAAGTCATTCACTTGCAGGACTGCGAGTCGGATATGCGATTGGCAGTCCTCGGCTGAGCCAGGCGCTCCGCTGTATCCGTGATTCTTTCAACTCCTATCCGACCGACCGGCTGGCGCAGTCAGCCGCTGCAGCTTCAATGCGGGACGCTGCATATACGCAGGAATGCATCCGGAAGATCATCTGTGCACGGGAAAAAACCAAAAAGGGCCTGCGGGAGGCAGGCATTGAGGTACTTGAGAGTGCAACGAACTTCCTTTTTGTCCGGGCAGACCCCATCGATGCAGGTCCGATCCAGAAAGCCCTTCGGGACAGGGGCATTCTGGTCCGGTATTTCGGAACGGAAAAACTGAAACCTTATCTGCGAGTCTCCATTGGCACACAGGAGGACATGGAATTTGTCACGAAGACCATGATTGAGATCATCCGGCAAAAGCAGTCCTGAGGTGCATAAGAAATACAGATGAACAATCAAACGGGGAAATGGTTTACATCTCCCCGTTTGATTGTGTGCGCCGGTGCTGAAAGAAATCTTTCAGCATCTGTTCACATTCTTTCTTATGGATTTCTGCTGTCCAGCGGGTTGGCGCGTGAAATTTGGGATCGGCAGGAAGATCATAGACAGACCCGCAGCAGCCTTTTTCCGGATCATAGGCACCGAACACACACCGGGCAAGACGCGACATGAGGATCGCTCCGGCACACATGGGACATGGTTCAAGGGTGACATAAAGCGTACATTCCTCCATCCGCCATGTTCCCAGAACTCGGCCTGCCTGCTGGAGACACAGGATCTCGGCATGTGCTGTGGGATCCTGAAGGGATTCTCGCAGATTATGGGCGCTGGCGATCACCTGGTCACCTTGCACGAGTACAGCGCCGACAGGCGTTTCACCCAGGGCTGCTGCAATGGAAGCTTCCTTAAGGGCCAGGCTCATGCCTTCAAAATCCGTCATATGTTCAGTCCTCCTGCACCAATCTGCTCAAAAGGATAAAGCATCGGGCGAACGTTTGCAAGAGCATCCTTCCTGGAAGGAATGGATGCGCGGAGCATTCGCCAAAGACGGAAAAACATGGTATCATCGTTTTCAGCACAAGGGGGGTGGAAGATGGAACGGGCATGTATCGCCATTGATCTGAAAAGCTTTTATGCATCCGTGGAATGCGTTCAGCGCGGCCTGGACCCGATGACGGCATATCTCGTTGTTGCGGATCCCTCCAGGACGGATAAAACGATCTGTCTTGCCGTTTCTCCATCCCTCAAAGCGTACGGCATACCCGGCCGCGTCCGGCTTTTTGAAGTTAGGCAAAAGCTTCGGGATATTAAGGCTCAGACAGGGAGAACCATCCCTTTGATCATCGCACCGCCTCAGATAGCAAAATATATGAAGGTTTCAGCGGACATCTACAGTATTTATCTGCAGTATGTTGCCCCGGAAGATATCCATGTTTATTCCATCGATGAGGTTTTCATGGATGTTACGGACTATCTGAAAACCTATCATGTAAGCGTGCACGAACTTGCGCGCCGCATGATCCGTGAAGTTCTGAAAAGGACCGGGATTACTGCAACAGCAGGGATCGGGACGAACCTGTATCTGGCAAAGATTGCCATGGACATCATGGCCAAGCATGTTGAGGCCGACAAAGAAGGGGTACGCATCGCAGAACTGAACGAAAAAAGTTTTCGGGAGCGTCTGTGGGATTACCAACCGCTGACCGCATTCTGGCGAATCGGGCATGGAACGGCATCCAAACTTGAAAAAAACGGCATGCTCACCATGGGGGATATTGCACGCCGCAGCCTGATGGATGAGGAGAGTCTGTACCGTCTGTTTGGAATCGATGCAGAAATCCTGATTGACCATGCCTGGGGAATAGAGAAGTGCGGTATGGCGGATATCAAGGCGTTTCGTCCCAAATGGTCTTCAACCGGCAGTGCGCAGGTGCTTCCTTTCCCTTATGACGTCTTTCAGGCCCGCCTGATCGTTCAGGAAATGACCGATCAGCTTGCTCTGGACTTGGTTGAAAAGCATCAGCTCTGTGACCGGGCAACGCTGACGCTTCAATATGACCGTGAAAACGTTGATCTTGGTGCCTACCAGGGTTCGATTCATCCGGACTGGTATGGAAGAAAAGTGCCGCCCGCCGCCCATGGAACTGCCCATTTCACGACAATGACCAATTCATCTGAACAGATGATCGAAGGGATGCTTCAGGTATATGATGCGATCATGGATCCGTCGCTGACTGTACGTATGATTTCCGTGACGGCCGATCATGTTCAAAAGGAAGCGGACGCATCCGTTCAGATGGATATGTTCAGTGATCCGGGAAAAATGGAGAAAGAGCGGCGGCTCCAGGAGACGATGCTGGAACTGAAATCAAAGTACGGAAAGAATGCGGTATTGAAAGGCATGAATCTCAAAAAGGATGCACGCGAGCGTGAACGCAATGAGCAGGTGGGAGGGCATAAAGCATAGAAATGGTGAGTGGAAAAACAGAAATGAAGAGTCCCGAGCATCGTTATGCAGATATTCTTCACGAAGAAAGACCAAAACATGAGGGCGATGACTTTTCAAAGCGGCATCCTCCGATGCCCCTGGCAGACAGGGCGAAAATATTCCTGCCATTTGCCGCATTAAAAGGATATGAACAGGTCGTGGAGGAACGGACCGTTCTTTATGACCACGAGAAAGGGCTTTCCGAAGATCTGATGGTTGAAATCAATGACAGGCTGCGGGAACTGAAGAGGCTTGTGGAGACGGGAAGAAAGCCGCTTGTGCGTATCCGCTACTTTCTTCAATCACCTGGCAGGCAGAATGGAGAAGGAAGAGAATTCAGAACAGAAGATCGATGCGAAAAAGTGCTTGAAGCCGAACAGATGCTTCAACTGTCTGAGAGAAGGCTTGCCTTCCATGAGATCCGGGAAATTGTCATTCTGGAACAATAAATCCGTCAGAACAATGAAAAAGCAGATCCGCCGGATCTGCTTTTTCATTGTTCATTCGTAATTCGCCATATCGAACACATAAAGATCTGTGGAGGTGGCAACTTCTCTGCTAAGACCGATCATTTCGGCAATGGTCACAAATTCGAACCCTTTTTCCTGAAGCTGAGGGATAATCGTACGAATACAGCGGACATCGACGGGACGGGCATGATAAAGCAGGATGGAACCATTGCGGACACGGGGCACAGCTTTCACAGGATCCGTCTGACTGACGTCCCAATTGACGATGTGATCATATCCCGCACGTTTCAGCACATTGTATGCATGTTTGATGCTGCCGTTTGCATCTTCAATATTTCCATAGGGGGGACGAAGGGTACGGATCGGATAGTGATAACCGAGCACTTGATCGAGCCGTTCCTGCGGCCGAAGAATGGAGGCCAGCATGACGCGGGTGTCGTAACCGCCAAGTGCTCCGTGATTCATGGTATGCGTCCCGATTTCGCATCCGGCGTCAATGACACTCTGCCAGATTTCTCTGTCTTCCTCATGCAAGACAATTCCAAGAGGATAAAAGGTCATGACAATGCCATACTCTTTGCAGATTTCGATGGTCTCTTTAATGCATTCCATGTCATAGCAGTCATCCATGGAAAGGGAAATCTTGTTTTCATCGCGGCTGCCAAATCGAATGATGAAGGGGAAAGGATCTTCCGTCGGCTCTGGCTGTGCCGCAGTTTCGTCCGATGAATCCGATACAGTAACGGTCAGATCCGTTTCTGAACGGGAAAGAACGGACGGAGCAGGGGATTGTGAAGGATCGCCTGCAGAGACGGTCACCGTTCCATCACCATAAGCCTGTGCAAACATGAGAAGCACTGTCAGGAGTGCAATGCAAGTCAACCGCTTCTTTTTCATCGAGTGTCCACCTTATCCGTGAAAATAAAAAAATGCATGTGAGCGTGACTGTAAGCCGAGTTCTGTCGAGGACGATCATCTATCCAGACCTGGCGTTGCCGCGCAGGCTCGAGCGATTTCAGGAACGCAGCGGGCCACTGATAGTCCCTATCCATCTTGCACCGGGTGGGGTTTACATCACGGACGAGTCACCAGGCCGTGGGTGAGCTCTTACCTCGCCTTTCCATCCTTACCGGATCAAGTCCGGCGGTATCTCTCTGTTGCACTCTCCTTGGAGTCGCCTCCACCGGCCGTTAGCCGGCACCCTGCCCTTCGGTGCTCGGACTTTCCTCATGCCTTTTTAAGACACGCGATCGCCTGGTCACCTCACATGCAAAGGAACTATACCTTTCCAAACGGATCATGTCAAGCAGAAATCACAGAATCAGAAGCGGGAGTTTGCAAGGTTGAACGACATGGAATTGACAAAGATGGCAAAAATGCTATGATATGAATGGGTTTTTATACCCTATTGCCGAAAGATTGAAGGCATATATAAGGAGGACTGGCTGCTTGACGCATACCAGAAAACTTGCTCTGACAGAAGAAACCATGGATGCATGGATGTCGCTGTTTGGGCTGAATGACGCGAATGTTGCGCTTCTGGAGCGGGAACTCGGAGTTCGCATCAGCATGCGGGGATCTGAGCTGGCCGTTTCAGGAGAAGATTTGGAAACAGAGATGGCCCTGCTCGTCATCGAGAAGCTGCTTGGGATGATCCGTTCAGGGGAACAGGTGGACAGCATGAGAATACGCTATGCTGTTTCCCTTGCGCGTGAGGGCAAAGCGGACGCGATTGACGAACTGCTGCGGTCCGTTGTTGCCGTGACTTACCGGGGCAAGCAGGTCCGGGCGAAAACGCTCGGACAGCAGCAGTATGTCGAAGCAATTCGGCAGCATGATCTGACTTTTGCAGTCGGCCCGGCTGGCACGGGCAAGACGTATCTTGCGATGGCGATGGCAGTTATGGCTCTGAAAAACAGGGAAATAGAGCGTATTGTCCTGACAAGACCTGCCGTGGAAGCCGGGGAGAAACTTGGCTTTCTTCCGGGTGATCTCACCCAGAAGGTGGATCCATATCTTCGTCCGCTTTATGATGCACTGTACGATTTTATGGGTGTCGATGCCTATCAGAAAATGCTGGACCGCGGCACGGTGGAAGTGGCCCCGCTGGCGTATATGCGTGGCCGTACGCTTTCCGACTCGTTCATTATCCTTGATGAAGCCCAGAACACCACCAGTGAGCAGATGAAAATGTTTCTGACCCGTTTCGGCTTTCATTCCAAGGTCGTCGTGACGGGCGATATTACTCAGACGGACCTTCCGTACGGCCGGAAATCCGGGCTTCAGGAAGCGCTCGATATCCTTCAGGATATTCCGGAAATCGGCATTGTTCACCTTACCGGGAAAGACGTCGTCCGTCATGAACTGGTCCAGAAAATTGTTGAAGCATATGCTGCCTATCATGACACAAAGAATACTTTGCCAGAGAAGAACTGAAAGCTGGCACATGGTTCAAGTCAGCAAATAACAGGATTCAGTCAGAATCCATGGACAACGGATCGAGACGGAATCGTCGAAAGGATGTGGAACAGGTGAGAAAGAAGCAGAAGATTGAACGGGGGAGACCGCTTCCTGAACGTATTTCTTCATGGCTGCATACCACCAGTGCGCATGCTGCAATGATCATTGCTGTCGGCTTTTTGATTCTGTGCGTGATTTTCTTTACGACAATCGCCCCAAGACGCTATACCCTCACGGTGGGGTCAATCTCGCATCAGACAATTACAGCTACCCAGAGCGTTGTGGATGAAATAACGACAGAGGAAAAAAAGAAGGCGGCAGCAGCAAATATTGAACCGACCTATCATCTTGATGAAAGTGCTGCCATCCGGGTCATGGAGAACCTTCAGGAGCTGTTTGATGAACTCAGCAAGGTCCAGCAATACGGCCTTACGGTTCAGGAAATTGATGAAGAAGGCAATGAAATTGCCAAATCTTTTTCCAACAGTGAAATTGAGTATGCGCAGAAACTGGTCACCCATATTTCTCTGACACGGTATCAGGCAACCGTTCTGATGACGGTTGCGGCAGAAGAGTTTGATATCATGGTGACGAATGTCACACGGGCAGTGCAGAATGCTCTGAACAGTGGCATACGTGAGGGCAAGGTTTCGGATGCAATTTCGACTGTTCAGCAGATTGTCGGATTCAGTGTGGACTTGTCGCTGATGCAGGTCATTGTTCCCACGGTGCTGCGCACCTGCATTGAACCGAATATGGTCATTGACCAGGAAGCAACAGAACAGGCCAGGCAGAAGGCCATGGAAAATGTCGAATATATTCTTTATCTTCCGGGGCAGAACATTATCCGCGAAGGTGAAGTTGTGACTTCTTCACAATATGCCATGGTGAAAACGCTCGGACTTCTGGAAGATGATACACATGATTACTCAAGTTATTTTGGCGTTGCCATTTTCCTGTGCTTTGGCATTTTCGTGCTGGTTGTTCTGATCAGAATCTTCCGTCCCATGGTTCTGCATGATGTCCGGTTCCTTTCCGTGGAAATGGCCGTAATCGTCGTCACCATGCTTTTGACGGCGCTGAGCATTAAACTGATTGATCCCTACCTTGCTTTGCTTCCACTGGGATCGATTCTGATCGGAGCTTTGCTTGGATGGCGGGCAGCCATGCCCGCGTCTGTCTGTATGGCCGTCATCAACTGCTGTCTTTCAGCAGGAAGCACAACAATTACACTCCATGACATGCTGGTGGTGTCCATCATGAGCCTTGTTGCGATGACTGTCTCTGCACTGTACCTCCGGGGAAAGGGCGGAAGGCTGCGTCCCCTGATCTGCGGTGTGCTTGTTGGGGTCACCAACATGATTCTGATGATGGCCTTCGGATTGATGGCAGGAAACAGTGTGGAAGATTTTCTTTCGCATGCTCTCTGGAGCGGCCTGAGCGGTGTGCTGAGCGGCATGCTTTCGATTGGATTGCAGCCTCTGCTGGAATCGGCCTATAACCTTGCGACTCCGGCCAAGCTTCTGGAGCTGGGGAATCCGAATCATCCACTTCTCCGGCGCCTTCTCATGGAAGCACCGGGAACCTATCATCATTCAATCATTGTTGCCAACCTTGCGGAAGCAGCGGCAGAGAAAATCGGCGCAAATGCCCTTCTTGCCAGAACAGGTGCATATTTCCATGATGTCGGCAAACTCAAAAGACCGAGCTACTTCAAGGAAAACCAGCAGGGCATTAATCCGCTGGACCAGACTGATCCGTATGTTTCTGCTGCGATTGTAACAACGCATACACGGGATGGCCTGCAGCTCGCGCAGAAATATCATCTGCCGCCTGAAATACAGGATATCATTATTCAGCATCACGGTGATACGCCGGTTATGTTCTTTTACCATCGCGCACTGGAGCAGGCTGGCGGCAGAGAAGTGGATATTGCTGATTTCCGTTATGACGGAACGCGGCCGACGACCAAGGAAGCGGCCATCGTTATGTTTGCCGATACGATCGAAGCGGCCGTACGCTCCATGAAGGATCCGTCTCCGAAGGATATCCGCGAATTTATTCAGAAGCTGATCCAGGGAAAGCTTCAGGATGGTCAGCTGAACAATTCACCGATCACGCTTAGGGACATCGAGGATATCTGTGATGCATTCTGCACAGTCCTCAACGGTGTTTTCCATGAACGTATCGAATACCCTGAGGTCAAAGTTCCATCCCGGACCGCAGAAACAGGAAAAGCCAAGGAAAGCAGCGAAACGCCGGGAACAGAATCCTCGGACATCGAGGAAAAAGCGGAACACACGGAGGAGGATACCGGGCATGCTGATTGAACTGGAACAGGAAACAGAAGTACCGTCCGTTTTCTTATCACTCATTCAGCGTGCAGCTGATGCAGCCGTTCAAGCAGAAGGAATTACGGTTAAGACGGCTGTTCATATTCTGTTATGTGATGATGAAGCCATCCGTGCGTATAATCAGCAGTGGAGAAAGATTGACCGGTCCACGGATGTTTTGTCCTTTCCGCTGATTTCTTATCCGAATGGGAAAACGGCGGGAACATCCCGCAAAGGGCTGCTGGAAGCTTATGATGATGAAACAGACTGCTGCATGCTTGGGGATTTGATCATTTCTGTTCCACATGCACTCGCACAGGCTGAAGAATATGGACATTCACCAGAGCGGGAGTTTGCCTATCTCACGGTTCATGGGCTTTGTCACCTGATGGGATATGATCACATCGAACCGGAAGATAAAATCCGTATGCGTGCAAAAGAAGAGGAAATTCTGGCAGACATTGGTCTGACACGCAAAGAATAAGATTCCGACACAGTCGGGAAGGCTTAGGTAGAATCAAAGGAGAAAAGTATGGCACAACAGGTATTTCATTCAGGCTTTGTGACGATTGTTGGACGTCCGAATGTCGGAAAATCCACTTTGCTCAACAGCATGGTCGGGGAGAAAATCGCAATCGTATCCAATAAACCTCAGACCACCCGAAACCGCATTATGGGTGTTGTCACCGGTGATACATGGCAGATGGTTTTTCTGGATACACCGGGTATTCACAATCCGCGGAATCGCCTGGGAACCTATATGATGCAGTCGGTTCGGGATGCTATGGATGGAATGGATTGCATTTTGACGATGGTGGACGTCACACAAATCGGGAATCTGGACCGCAAGATTGCTGAAGAAATGGCCGCAAAATCTGTTCCTGCTCTTCTCGTCCTGAATAAAATTGATTTGATTCCGCATGAAAAGCTGCTGGAAATCATGTCTGAATTCAAAGCTTATCCCTATAAAGCCATGATCCCGATTTCCGCTATGACCGGGGATGGACTGGAAGAATTAAAGGCGGAAATCGTCAGGATCCTGCCGGAGGGTCCGAAATATTTCCCGGATGATATGATGACGGATCAGCCTGAGAGGCTGATTGTTGCTGAAATGGTCCGTGAAAAGGCACTGCTTCATCTGCGTGATGAGGTTCCGCATGGCATTGGTGTTGAAATACTTGGAATTACAAAGCAATCGGATACGCTGACAGAAATCCATGCAACGATTTACTGCGAGCGTGAAGCACATAAAGGAATTATTATCGGAAAGCATGGGAGCATGCTCCAGACAATCGGCTCTGAAGCCCGTACTGATATTGAAAAACTGCTTGATACACATGTCAGTCTTAAACTGTGGGTGAAGGTAAGGGAAGACTGGCGTAACCGTGTTGACGATCTTCGGACACTTGGATACGAAACAAAGTAAAGTGAAGTGACCAGGAAAAACCGGAGAAGAAAGAGATGCATGGAGGGAGTCGAATATGCCCAGAGGTGGAGGAAGCTCAGGAAGAAGTTCATCGGGTGGTGGCTTTAGTTCCCATTCCCATTCCTCTTCCGGAAGCAGTTCAGGCCATTCGTTTTCATCGCGGTCATCTTCATCGAGAAGCAGTTCTTCCGGTTCAAGAAGTTCTTTCTCTTCCTCAACGTCCAGAACTTATCGCAATTCATCCGCTGCACGGAAAAACCGGACATTCAGTTCGCACAGCAGGACAATCGTCCCGGTTCCTGTCGCTGCAGGATTATCGAAAAGCATTTCACCGCGGATCAACCGTTCAGCTGCTCAGAAACTGAAAAGGCGCTCCGGCTGCCTGGTGCTCGTGATTGGCTTGTGTTTGGCACTCCTTCTGTTTGAGCGGATGAGCTCGTCGAATCCGATGACTGGGCAGTTCATTCGGCGGAGTCCGATTCCGTCATCTGCAACACAGCTGATCAATACCTGGTATCAGGATGATTGGGGAGACTGGATTGATGCCTGCTCGGAAGAAGAACGCGAGCAAATGATCACCGATTTCCGTTATTTCTATTCGAAAACAGGTATTCAGCCATTTCTGTGGATTCTGGGCGTGAACGGTGCTTCCATCGAATCTGCCGATGCTCTTGAAGCGGCAACACGGGATAGATATGATGCGCTGTTTACCGACAGAGGGCACCTTCTGATTTCCTTCAGAGAATATCCGAATGCATCGGGAAATTATATTTCGGGATGTTTTGCCGGAGCAGATGCTGAGAAAGTCATGGATGCTCAGGCGAGGGAGATTCTGCTTGATCATATTGATCAATGCTATGAGCGATTGGATTATTCTGATGCAGCCGTTTTTGGAAATGCCGTTCGGAAGACAGCAGATGCAATCATGATCTCAGATGGTGAAGAATCAGATCCTGTGATTACCTTGCTCTGGATCGGTGTATTCTGGTTTGCCATTCTGCTGATTTCCTTCTTGCGAGGACGAAGAAAAGAAAAAAGAGCGGCGGACATGCAGACCAACATCGAAGCTCAGGCGATGGAGAAGGCAAGAAAAGAACTTGAAAGCAAAGCGCGCATGGAAGAACGGGCAGTCAAGTGTCCGAATTGTGGAGCCAACGCACTGATGCGTCTGAGAACAACCGGAAAGTGTTCGTACTGTGGAAGTTACATATATGTTGATGAATCAGGAAACGCTAAGATTGCTCAGGTGTGAGTGCTTTGAGCTGTTCATACCCAAAACATGTATTCATTGAAAAAACCTGAGGCCAGAAGCTTCAGGTTTTTTCATTCGGTTATGAGAAGATCTGGAATATTCCACACTTCAGATACTGTGTTTCTGGTGCCGCCGGGAGTATCGGATGATCTTTTCCCTGCGTGCGGAATTCGATCTGACGAAGCTGAACGTGTGCATCCTTGGCTGCATCTTTTACGATATCAAGGAAAGCGCCGGGCAGAACATGCTGGGAGCAGGAGCATGTCACAAGAAATCCACCGGGCTTAAGCATTTTCATGGCGCGGAGATTGATCTCTTTATAGCCTTTCGAAGCACGTTCAACGGTCGATCTGGATTTGGTAAAGGCAGGAGGATCCAGAATAATCGTATCGTACTGAACACCTCGGCGGCTTTCCTCACTAAGCAGATCAAATGCATTTGCTTCCACAAAAGAGACCGTGTCGGACAAACCATTCAGACGTGCATTTTCAGACGCAAAGGAACAGGCGTATTCCGAAATATCGACACCAATCACTTTGGAAGCGCCATAGTGACCGGCATGAAGGGCGAAGGAACCGGTATGCGTAAAGCAGTCCAGTACGGTTCGATCCTTGACAAAAGGAGCTATTGCTGCCCGGTTTTCTTTCTGATCAAGAAAGAAACCTGTTTTTTGGCCTTCTTTTACATCAACCAGAAAGCGAATTCCGTTTTCAAGCATTTCAACACGGTCGGGAACTTCGCCATACAGCAGACCGGTTGTCATCGGAAGGCCTTCGAGGGTGCGCACGGGCACATCATTACGCTCATAGACTCCCGCAGGATGAAGCTCCTGAACCAGGGCATCAACTACGATTGATTTGAATGCTTCCATTCCGAGTGCCAGGCACTGGAGTACGAGCACATCACCGAAGCTGTCGACGATCAGGGCTGGCAGGCGGTCACTCTCGGCGAAAACCATTCGGCAGGAATGAAGGTCGGCAAAGGTCCGACGATATTCAATGGCCTCATGGATCCTTCGACGGATAAACGCTTCATCTATAGGCTCGTCGTGCAGACTCATGATACGTAATGCGATCTGAGAAGCCGGATTATAGAAAGCTTTTGCAAGGAACCGTCCACGGGAAGAAAACACATCAACAATGCTGCCAGGAGCAGGATGATCCTTTTCAGACAAAATATCGCTTCGGAAAATCCAGGGATGGCCACTGAACACACGTTTTTCTTTCCCGGGAATCAGAGTGATGCTTGGCATAAGCGCTCCTTACTTGGAAAGGCTGGCATGAATAAAGGCCAGGAAGAGAGGATGCGGGCGATTCGGTCTGGAAATATATTCCGGATGATAGATGACGCCAATATAGAAAGGATGATTGTCCAGCTCAAATCCCTCAGGATAAGCCTTGCACATGGCCGTGAAATGCAGGCCATGCTCATTGAGCGCGGGTACGAAAGAGGGATCCACTTCATAGCGGTTGCCATGACGCTCGTGGACAACATCTTTTCCATAAATGGTTTTGAGCTGGCCGTCGCTCAACTGGACATCAAATCCACCTTGACGGGAATTCTGACGGGAATCATTATCGCCAATACGGTCATCAGGAATTCGGATGACTGCGGGGGAGGCACTGTGCGTTACTTCAGTGGAATTGGCGCCTGGAGCATTCAGCAGATTCCGGACGGCTTCCACGACAGCAAGCTGCATGCCGAAACCGATCATCAGGCAGGGTTTCTGATGTGTACGGGCATAATGGCAGGCACAGATGATGCCTTCAGTTCCACGATCACCATATCCGCCGGGAACAATGATTCCATCCATGGAGGAAAGGACGGACTCGGCGTTTTCATCTGTGAGCGAATCAGAGGCAATCCAGTTCAGGTCGATCTGGGCATCATTCGCAAATCCAGCATGATGAAGAGCTTCGGATACAGACAGATAGGCGTCGTGAAGGTCCGTATATTTTCCAACCAGCCCGATCTTTACATGCTTGGAAGCACTTCTCATACGGGAGACTATGGATTTCCATTCTTCAAGGTCGCAATGATCAGGGGAAAGGCCAAGTTCATTGCACACAATGCTTCCGAGTCCCTCTTTTTCAAGGAGCAGAGGTACTTCGTAGATCGATTCGCAATTGACATTCTGAACAACGTTTCCTGGACGAACATTACAGAACATTGCAATCTTTTCTTTTGCCTCGGTTGTAATCGGCCGCTCAGAACGGCAGACAATTACATCGGGCTGAATACCAATTGAACGCAGGCTCTTGACGGAATGCTGCGTAGGCTTGGTTTTCATTTCTCCGGCAGCTGAAATGTAGGGGAGCAGCGTGACATGGATAAAGCATGTCCGATTGGGGCCAAGTTCCCACTTGAGCTGACGGATGGCTTCCATATAGGGGGAAGATTCCATATCGCCTACCGTACCGCCAATCTCAATGATGGCAATGTCTGCACCACTGTTTTCGGCTGCGGTAAGAATGCGATTCTTGATTTCATTCGTTACATGGGGCACAACCTGAACGGTTCCGCCGTGATACTCGCCGGCAAGTTCACGTTCCATGATTTTTTTATGGACTTTTCCTGTTGTTGTGCTGGCTTCGCCATGAAGATTTTCATCAATAAAG
>ONVN01000020.1 GCA_900321295.1 uncultured Eubacteriales bacterium | reverse complement strand
CGGGCTTTTCCGCCATTTTTCCGCTGATGTCCCGGTCCGATGCCACTTCCTGAACCCGCTCGAGGTACTCCTGTCCCTTCATGGTGCCGGAATAGACGCCGCTCAGTTCATCAATGGTCATGAGGTAGAAATTGTTTTCTTCCCCATGCATCATACAGCGGTTCAGAAGGTCTGTCAGGGTCATCGCCAGTTCGCGGACCGGCCGGGCAGGCGATTCAAAGTAGTCGATCCAGTCCTTCATGAGGCTTCCGATCCGGGCATGTGTGTCGTTGTCTGACAAGGCAAGGGCTTCCCAGCGTTCCCTGCCCCAGCCGACATGCTGCCTGCGGGCCACACGCAGCATTTCCTGGCCGATGACCTGGAGTTCGTCCTGCGCATTGTAGATGCCCATGCAGCCGGAAACCCAGGCAGGCGTCATGGCCTCCGTATCATAATTTCTGGAAGCCCAGTCCAGCAGGCAGCGGATCATCAGGGCGGTTCTGGTCATGGAGGCCGGTGTGCCGAAATAGGAATCGACGCCGAAACCCAGGAGTTTTCCTTCCTCCACGGTGCGCAGGGCATACCTTTCATCCGGACAGACAATGACCGCCTGCTCGGCGGGAATCCGGTGTTCAATCAGGTACTGATAGGCAAACCGGACTTCCGAACCCACGTCCTGGCAGCTGAAGCATTCGACCTTTGTATCGTCCACGTCGATGGAATCCAGCGGCAGCGGATGCTTCCGGAACCAGGCGTTTCGGAGCGTTTCCTTCCCGGCAGGCACCCGGATGGGAATGACCTTCAGCTTCTCTGCCGGGATTTTTTCCAGGAACCGGTCTTCCGTCCCGTCCGTTTCCACATTGGAAAGGATGGCAAAAGAAACATCCCCCGGAATCGCGGCCGCATCCAGGATTTCCTGCTCGGAAGCGTAATGATTCTGCCGCTTCCATACCTGGAAAGAGCGCCAGACCGAAGCCAGCAGTTCTTCGCCTTCTCCTGCCAGCTGATCCGGCGTGATGCCGTTTCGTTCGAGTTCCTCCAGCTGGGGCAGAACGGACGCCGCCGTACTGTACTCAACAGTGCCCATGGTGGTGAAGGCATCCCCGGATTCCTTCATGATTTCCTGCAGCGCAATGTTTGCCGTCAGGCTGTCGATCCGGCGCAGGCCGTTTTTCAGAAGCACCGGATCCGCCAGTGTATACATGTAGTCCCGCACAGCCATCGGGACCAGGTTGACCGACGGCGCACCATGGGATGCCGCCATCCGAAGAACCTGGTTTCCGGCCACACGGTTCCGGATCAAAAGGATCTTCCGGCTCCAGATGTCCTCTTTGAGCCACGCGCACAGATCCGTCAGAAAATCTTTCATCTTCCTCTTCTCCACTCATCGAATTCGCCGCTGTATCTTCAGGAGAGACAGGCGTCCCGGAAGCGATTTCCGGACTGCGTGGTGTGTCTTCCGGTTCCTTCAGGAGCCGTCCCACGCCGCCTGCATTTTCAGGGGAAATCCCTGCAAACCTGTTTCAACCGTCCTTACCCTTCAGTTGTCATTTGCTGCAAACATGTCACCCGGATTATACCATGTAGGGACGCGAATGGAAAGAAGCAAACGCAACCGACACATTGCAATGCTTCGGTTGTGTTTGTCTGTCCACAGTTCTCCTGTGATCTGACATTGAAAACATTTGTTGATCATGCCCGGCAAAAACTATATAATGATGTTACAACCTGCGTACATTTTGATATGCTTTCGAAAGGATGATCTCATGCGCTTCCTTCATATCGCCGACCTGCATCTGGGCAAGCAGATGAATGACGTTTCACTGCTTCCGGATCAGGAATATATCCTGCAGCAGATTGTCTCCATCGCAGACCGTGAGCGGGTGGATGCCGTCCTGATTGCCGGGGATGTCTACCAGCGTTCTTCTCCCCAGGCTGACGCGATGGAACTGTTTGACTGCTTCGTCTCGCAGCTGGTCTCCCAGGGCAGAAAAGTCTTCATCATCAGCGGGAATCACGATTCCGCCCAGCGGATCTCCTACTTTTCTTCACTCATCAAAGCATCCGGCGTGTATGTCACCGAAGCTTTTGAGGGAAAACTGCAGCGTGTCACCCTGCAGGATCCGTCGGGTGACATCGTGATCTGGATGCTGCCCTTTCTGCGGCCCTCTTCTGTCAAGCGCTGGCTTCCGGAAGAAAAGATCGTCACCTATCAGGATGCGGTCGAAGCCGTGCTGCGCCAGACCGCCGTTGACACGAAAAAGCGGAACATCCTCCTGTGCCATCAGTTCATCACCGGCAGCGAAACCTCCGATTCCGAAGAGCGGGCCGTGGGCGGTCTGGACAACATTGATGCCTCCGTGTTCGATGACTTTGACTATGTGGCCCTGGGACACATCCACAAGCCCCAGAAGGTCCTGCGCGATACCCTCCGGTATGCCGGTTCCCCTCTCAAATACTCTTTTTCCGAGGCCGTTCACAAAAAGTCCGTGACGATTGTGGATATGGATGCAAAAGACGATGTCGTTGTGCGCACGGCGCCTCTGTATCCCCTGCACGACGTGCGCCTGCTGGAGGGAACCATGCGCGAGCTCATGAGTCAGCCCTATTCCGAGGATTATCTGTGGATCACCATTCATGATGAACTTCCGGCTCCCGATGCCCGTGTGACCATGTCCACCAATTATCCCAACATGATGAAGTTTTCCGTCGTGAATTCCAAAACCAAAATGGACATGGACGTGCTGGCAACCCAGAGCATGGAAAACAAGACCATCACGGATCTCTTCTCCGATTTCTACCGTCTGCAGAACAATGACCAGGACCTGACCGATGCCCACCGGAAGGTCATTGACAAGGTCCTGAAAGAAATGGAGGAAAATGCATGAAACCGATCAAACTGATCCTGTCCGCCTTTGGGCCCTATGCGGGAGAAACCACGGTGGATTTTTCCCTGTTTGGGGAAGACGGCATTTTCCTCATCGCAGGAGACACCGGTGCCGGCAAGACGACGCTGTTTGACGCCATCAGCTTTGCCCTTTACGGGGAAGCCTCCGGCGGCAAGGAACGGCGCAAAAGCAAATCGTTCCGCTCCGATTATGCGGATCTCAAAGCGGAAACCTTTGTGGAACTGACCTTCCGCCATAAGGATGAAACCTGGTGCGTCCGCCGGAATCCGGAATACCTCCGCGCGAAGCGGAACAGTACGGAGACCACCACGCAGTCGGCCAATGCGAAGCTGACGAACCTGGAAACAGGTCAGGTCATCGAGGGGCTTCGGGATGTGAACGACAAAATCCATGAACTTCTGGGCCTCACGCAGGATCAGTTCACCCAGACCGTCATGATCGCTCAGGGTGACTTTCTGAAAATCCTCAATGCCTCCTCCGATGAGCGGAAAACGCTCTTCCAGAAGCTGTTCAACACCTCCGTCTATGCGAACCTGCAGAAGAAGCTTCAGGAAATGAACAGTGAATGCAACAAGAACCGGGAAGAACTGAATCAGCGCATCACCATTGCCGCCGGCAAGATCGATCCGGAACCGGATTTTCCGGAACGCGAACAGATCGTCCTCTATCAGACGGATCCCAAATATGCGGATCTCCTTTCCGAAAGCCTCGAGCACCTGCTTGCCCGTGAAAAGGAAACAGGCAGCGCGCTCCGGCAGACAAAAGAGACCGCCGCACAGGAGGAAAAGCGCCTGATCGCCGTTATCGAGCAGGCCAAGGCTGCACTCGAGGATTTCTGCGCACTGGAAAAAGCGGAAAACGGCCTCCGGAAGCTGAATGACCGGCAGAGTGTCATCGATGATCTGTCCCTTCAGCTGGCGAAAGCGCGGAAGGCCCAGGGTCTGGTATCGGACGAGGCTTTGCTGGCCGGAAACCAGGCTGACCTGAAGAAGCAGGAAAAGGCTGCCGCGGAAGCGGAAGCAGCCCTTGCGAAAGCAGAACAGGCACTGCCGGAGGTCCAGGCAAGGAAACAGGCGGCCGACAGCCATGCTGCTGAAGCGGATGCTCTTCTGTCCTCTGCAAAGCAGCTGACCGACTTTCTCCCGGTGCTCAGGGATCTCGAAGACCGGCGGAAGAAGCTGGAAAAGCAGCAGAAAAAGATGCAGACGCTGCTGACCGCCAGCACCAAGGCAGATGCTGCCTATACGGCTGCGAAGGAAGGCTATTACCGCAGTCAGGCTGGCCTGCTGGCCCAGGAACTGTCTGAAGGACAGCCCTGCCCTGTATGTGGTTCCACCTCCCATCCGCATCCTGCCGCCCTGACAGCTGAGGCTGTCACACGGGAAGCCATGGAGGAAGCCGACCGGCTTCACCGCGAGGCAGCGGATGAGCTGCATGCCGCTGACACCGCCCTGTCGGCTCTTCAGGCCGAAGTGGAAGCCGGAAAGAAACGCCTGACGGAACTGAACATTGGTGAAAAGGAGACAAAGGAAAGCCTGGCAAAGCAGATCCGGGAAAAAGAGGAGCAGGCCAGGCAGTACCGGGAGGCCATCGCCAAAGCAGACGAAGCGCTGAAAGCACTGCAGATCACCATCGCTGAAAACCGGACGACGGTGGAACACGGACGGCAGCGGCTCAACGACCTGCATCAGGCATCTGAACGGCTGCAGGCCGTATTCCAGGAGCATCTGACAGCGGCCGGGTTTGAGAACGTACAGGCCTATCTGCAGGCAAAAATGTCCGAAGCTTCCATGAACGATGCGGACAAAGAGCTGCGCACCTACGGAGAACAGAAAAAGTCACTGAGCGATCAGATCACGGTCCTCCACGAAAAGCTCGACGGCAGGGAAAAACCGGATCTCAGCGGTCTGACCCAGCAGCTGAACGAACAGAAAAAGAAAAAAGCCGCTGCTGAGGAAGCAGAGGCTGCTCTTGCCAGGAAACAGGGCACGCACGAAGACGCACTTCAGGAAATTCTGACTGCGCGTAAACTGCAGAAGCGCCGTGAAGAACACTGGGCCGTTGTCCGGGAACTGTACAACTGCTGCGCCGGGATCACCGGCGGCGCATTCCGCGGAAAGCTCACCTTTGAAGCCTACGTACAGCAGTATTATTTCAAGCAGGTGGTCGCCGCCGCCAACAAACGGCTGACCGTACTGACGGATGGGCTTTTCACCCTGCGCTGCAAGGAAGAAGCCCGTGACCGTGTGCGTCAGAGCGGTCTGGATCTGGATGTTCTGGACCGGAGCACGGGCCAGTGGCGTGATGTGAACACCCTTTCCGGCGGAGAATCCTTCCTGGCCAGTCTTGCCCTGGCCCTGGGTCTTTCCGATGTTGTGCAGGCTCAGAGCGGCGCAATCCGCATGGAAGCCATGTTTATCGACGAGGGGTTCGGCACCCTGGATGACAATGCACTGCGCAACTCGCTGCAGGTTCTTTCCGATCTGGCCGACGGAAAACGGCTCGTCGGGATTATCTCCCATGTTCACAGTCTGGAAGAGCGGATTGATCAGCAGATTTATGTATCCAAGACGCTGAACGGATCCGTCATCCACATGTACACATGAAACGGAAAGTCCTGTCCTTTCTGAGGCATTCCTTTCCATCGGTAAAGACAAAGGCTCAGGCAGACACTTTGACGCCTGATGAGAACGCTGTCTCACAAACCATCATGACGGTTCAAGAAAAGTCAACACCTGGCCAGACCATCCGAAAATGGAAACGATCCCGCAGACCGTCTGCGGGATCGTTCTTGTTCTCAGGATTCAGTTGATTACTTCTGGGGGAGCGTGATATCAAAGGCGCCGGATTCAGGACCTTCCG
>ONVN01000028.1 GCA_900321295.1 uncultured Eubacteriales bacterium | reverse complement strand
GTATGGCTGTGTTTGGAGGGGCACTCCTGTCGATTCTCAGTATCATCGTTGGCCTGATTTATCTGATTCTGAAGCTGATTTTCTGGGACTGGTTCGATGCCGGACAGGCACCGCTTCTGATCATGACGTGCCTTATGTGCTCCATTCTTCTGGCGTTTATGGGCTTTTTGGGAGAATATATTTCTGCCATCAATCAGCGGGTGATGCACCGTCCGCTGGTCGTAGAGGAAGAACGGATCAATTTTGAACCAAAAGACGTATCGGAGTTGCCGAAAAAGGAATAACGTGCAGAAAAACGGATTCCTGAAACGGGATGCGGTCCGGATATCGATATAAACAGGGGGCGAGGGTACCATGCGGATAAGACTGGCGGATTATGTAGCGGCATTCCTGGTACAGCACAAGGTGACGGATGTCTTCAGTGTGGTTGGCGGAGGGGCCATGCATCTGAATGATGCACTCGGACACTGTGAAGGACTGCAGGTGACCTACAACCACCATGAGCAGGCTTGTGCGATCGCCGCCGAGGCCTATGCAAGACTGGAGAACAGGATAGCTGCGGTCTGCGTGACCACCGGTCCAGGAGGAACCAATGCGCTTACCGGTGTGGTGGGCGGATGGCTGGATTCGATTCCCATGCTGATTATCAGTGGTCAGGTTCGGTATGACACAACGGCCAGATATGCTTTCAAAGCAGCAGGTGCCGTTGTACGGGCCATGGGAGACCAGGAATACGACATCGTCCGATCGGTTGAACCGATGACAAAATACGCGGTTATGATCGAGGATCCTCTGCAGATCCGTTATGCTCTTGAGAAAGCCTGGCATCTGGCGACGACTGGAAGGCCTGGTCCGGTATGGATTGATATCCCGGTGAATTTCCAGGGAGGATATATTGAAACGGATATGCTTCAGGGGTATGACCCTGCAGAAGATGATGCAAAGCTTCCCCCGGAGGTGAGCCGTCAGACGATCGCCTTTGTTCTGGAAAAAATCCGAAACGCCAAACGACCGGTGTTTCATGCAGGATACGGCATTCGCCTTTCTGGAGGCTATGAGGCCTTCCGGTCCGTGGCAGAGAAGCTGCAGATACCGATTGTAACCTACTGGAATGCGGTTGATCTGATAGAGAATGATCATCCTCTCTACTGCGGCAGAGCAGGAAATATGGGGGACCGTCCAGGCAACTGGGCAATCCAGAATGCCGATCTGATTCTTGCGGTTGGTACACGCATTTCCATCCGTCAGGTAGGGTATAACTGGAAGACGTGGGCAAGAGCAGCAGAAGTCATCATGGTGGACATCGACGAAGGCGAGATGAAAAAGCCGACACTGCATGTCGATTTTCCGATCTGGGCCGATGCGAAAGATTTTCTCACGAAACTGGATGCCATGTGTGAACAGAATCTGTTCCAAGGAACCGAGTGGCTGGAAACCTGCAGAAAATGGAAGATGGATTATCCTGTGGTTCTGCCGCGTCACTGGAATGAAAACGGGCAGACTGCGAATGTGTATGCTTTTATTTCCTACCTGAGCAGCCAGCTGCCGGAAAACAGCCTCACAGCTGTTTCCAACGGCGCATGCTGTGTGGTGGGAAATCAGGCGTATGTTATCCAAAAGGGAAGCCGCATGGCGAATAACAGTGCAATTGCTTCCATGGGGTATGGACTTCCGGCAGCGATCGGCACATGCATTGGCGGAGGACGGCGGAATACAATCTGTCTCGAAGGAGACGGCTCGATCATGATGAACCTGCAGGAACTGCAGACCATTCTGACGAACCGTCTTCCGATTAAGATTTTTTTGATTAACAATCAGGGGTATCACTCGATCCGGATTACCCAGACCAATCTTTTCGGACAGCACACGAAAGTCGGGATTGGTCCTGAGTCAGGCGATCTTTCGTTCCCTGAATTCCGGAAGATTGCCGAAGCCTTTGGATATCCTTACTACTGTGCCCACAGCAATGCAGAGATGAAAGAGGTTGTGGATGCAGTCCTGCAGATGGAGGGCTCCGTCTTTGCGGAAATCTTTACCGATACAAAACAGGTATGGGAACCGAAAAGCAGTACAAAACGTTTGGAAGACGGGACACTGGTCAGTCCGCCGCTGGAAGACCTTGCACCTTTCCTGCCCAGGGAGGAACTGAGAAGACTGATGCTGATTCCGCTGATGGATGAGGAAGAGACATGAGAAGAGCGATCATTACAGGCGCAACCGGAACTGTCGGGACTGCTTTGATCGAAGAACTGACGCGGCATCAGATTGAAGTGATGGTCTTATGCCGGAAGGAATCAAGACGCCTTCATCAGCTCCCGGAGAATCCCTATGTAAAGAAAGTCTTCTGTGCACTGGATCAGCTTTCTCAGCTGAACAATGACCAGGGACTGTCATACGATGTGTTCTTTCATATGGGATGGGAGGGGACGATCGGTCCGGAGCGGGATGATATGTACCTTCAGAACCGGAATGTGAAATATGCTCTGGATGCAGTGGAAACAGCAAAAAGGTTTGGATGCCGTCATTTCGTAGGCGTCGGGTCACAGGCGGAATATGGATTTGCCGAAGGAATTCTCAGGCCGGACACTCCTGTGCATCCTGAAATGGGATATGGCATAGGGAAACTCACAGCAGGACTGATGACTCGTGAACACGCCCATCAGCTGGGAATGGAACACATCTGGGTGCGTCTGCTCAGCATTTATGGACCGAACGATGGTCCGCAGAGCCTGATTATGTCCACCATTCACAAAATCCAGTCCGGAGAGACTCCGCGCCTGACGAAAGGCGAACAGTGGTGGGATTATCTGTACAGCGGCGATGCGGCAAAAGCACTGATGCTGCTGAGTGAAAAAGGACATGATGGAAAGACCTATGTTCTGGGAAACGGCAAAGTGCGTCAGCTGAAGGAGTATGTCAACGACATACGGGAGGTTATCCGGCCGGATGCTTCACTCGAATTTGGTGCAATTCCTTATTATGATCATCAGGTCATGCATTTGCAGGCTGATATCAGTGACGTTGTTGCAGACACTGGGTGGTATCCCGAAACGGAATTCAAGGACGGAATCCGGAAAATCATCCAAGGTTCGCTGCGGAAGGGCTGATGGTGTAACCTGAAAGGGAAAGCATCCGGACGGAAACCGCGCCATTTCTGGATTTCCCGGACGGAGACTTGCATCCTTTTGAGAATGTGGTATCATTTCTAAAGAAACAAAGATGTGGAAAGGCATGAACCGATAGAAAATCATTGTTTTTTGCCATAAAGCAGAAACAGGAGCGGGGGGATAGATTTTGAATGAGCAGAACATGCGCGGTGACGGCATGAATCAGGATTATGCGCAGAATATGATGCAGCCGCCCTATGGACAGGTGCCGCAAAACGATCCGTATGCCGCATATCGTCCGATGGGCAATACAGGGGCATATCAGGCGCCGCAGTATCCGGTATATCCTCAGGGAAATGCAGCGGATGGTTATCAGATGCCGTCTCAGATGTATCCGAACCAATATCCGCAATATCCGCAGTATCCGGATCCGTCCATGCAGCAGCCGGTGCAGCCGGCACAGCCAGCCTTCACCGGGCCGTATAACAATGATTACCTGTCCTCTTATTCTGATCAGGGGATGATGGGTTCCGGTCCTGTTAAGGTTCCACAGGTCTCTGCAGCGACGGGAGAACAGATTGTTTATAATGCGCCGATGGCACCTGCTGAAGACCATACTTCTATTGTAACTCCGCAAATGGCCAGGGAAGGCCTTGCAGAGAGTCCAAAACAGCACTTGTCCCGGGGAATCAGCAAGAAAAACATACTGATCCTGTGCGCGGCAGCCGCGGGTCTGATCCTGATAGGGGTATTGGTCTACTTCATGTTCTTTGCAGGAAAGAGTGCCTATACAGCTGAAAATGTGGTGACGGCCCTGTACAGAAGGGGACTTCCGATTGCATCCCCTGTGAGTTATACGGAGACAACGGATCCGGATGGGCTTCTGGGTACGATGAACCAGTACACATCCAAAGTATCCTGGACCGATGAGCGCATTTCCAATGGATCGGATACACTGGCCAGGGGCGGCATTGTGGAAGTGTTTGCCAGCGCGGATCTGGCACAGGAACGCCTGCGGCAGCTAAGGCTGATGCTGCCCGTTCAGTCAGGCATAGCGAGTCAGGTGAACCGCGTAGTGATGCGTCTGAGCACAGAGCTTTCCGAATCCCAGGTGCAGGCGTATCAGCAGGCACTGAACAATATGTTCAGAAAGTAAAACGCATAACAAAAAACGAAGCCGACGATGGCTTCGTTTTTTGTTATGGATGATGCCGGTCTCCCCAGGCAGGCGGATCGGTTGAATCCCGGCCGGTATAGCATTCAGGGAAAAGACCGGCTGTGGAGTAGCTTTCCCCAGCACCTGTAAGATGCGATATGTCGCCCAGCTGGATGCATCTCCAGGAAACCTCATGCGGGATCCGTTCTTCGGAGATGAGTGTGGTCACCGAAGAGGGAACCATACAGAAGTTCTGCCACAGAACCATGGGGGACATGTGCGTAAGATAACCCATTACAGCCATGGCAATCCCAAAATGGCAAAAGAGGACGATCACACCCTGCTGGTTGTGCTCAGCCCTCCAGATGGAACCGTCACGCTGATAGCCATATTTGGCCATCAGTGCATCCACACCGTCTGTGGTCTCTTTCCAGATGGTTTTGACGTTGGAATCCTTGAAAAATGGATAGGAAAGCCATCTGTCCGCATCTTCCAGCTCGGGATGCCCATGAAACAGCCGTGGCATGTAATCCCAACAGTTGCGGACAACACCATGGTCGGGATCAAAACAGGCGCCTCGGAATTCACAGAGCCATGGAAGAATTTCGGCTTTGCGGCCAACCTTTTGGAGTGTGTAGCCCGCTGTGGCAATGGCCCTGCCGAGTGGGGATATATAATAATCCAGCACATCAGGTACCTGTGAAAGACGGTTGGCGAGAAGCTCCGCTTCCACACGCCCCTTGGGTGTCAGTGCATCGATACTGTAGTCAGGCTCGGCATGACGGACGATCATGATTTTCAATGTTACAGGCCCTCTTTTATCAGCTCTTTTCCATAGTGCCGGAAATAATCTGCACCACTGGCAATGGTGATGACCACAATCCAGATGGTCAGCACAATGGTCAACACATTGCTCCAAGCGGACAGCTGCAGGAACATGAGCAGAAGAATATAAAACATCTGGCTGGCAGTTTTCAGCTTTCCAAGTTTTCCTGCGGCAATGACTGTGCCCTTCATGACAACGATCATGCGCAGGCCGTCAATAGCCAGTTCACGGGCAAGGATTGTGATGACGACCCAGGCAGGGATTTGACCGGAAGAGCACAGAAGAATCAATGCCGACAGAACCAGAAGTTTGTCTGCGAGCGGATCCACAAAACGCCCGAAGTCCGTGACGAGATTCTGCTTTCTTGCAATCTGTCCATCGAAATAGTCCGTCAGGGATGCGATCAGAAAGACGACCGCGCTCAGCCTCATAAAGAGAGTTCCACCGATTGAGAAAAGGACAACCATGACAGGAATGAGAAAGATACGGAGCAGGGAGAGTTTGTTGGGAAGGTTCATACCTGAACACCTCGAATGTCATAATAATCGGCTTCTGTCAGACGGACGGAAACAAACTGCCCCCGCTGCAGTTCCTTGTCCGTATCAATCAGGAGAACACCATCGGTTTCAGGCGCTTCACGTTCACTGCGCCCTTCGTAGACGCCATCCTGATTTTTCCCGAGAATAAGGGTTTTCACGGTCTCTCCAAGACGGGCACGGTTGCGAGCAAGCGATATTTCTGCCTGACGCCGCATGAGACGATCGAGTCTTTCCTGCTTGATGTCCTCATCGATCTGATTGGGCATCCGAGCGGCAGGTGTGTCTTCCTCGGGGGAATAGGCGAAAGCACCAAGCCGGTCAAACTGTGCTTCCCCAAGGAAATCAAGGAGTTCTTCAAACTGTTCTTCAGTTTCTCCTGGAAAACCAACGATAATGGATGTGCGGAGGGTGATATTCCTTTCTCTGGCGAGACGGACACATCTTCGGATATCCGAAGCATCACCGCGGCGGTGCATGCGTTTGAGAATATCATTGTTGATGTGCTGAATCGGCAGATCCAGATAGCGGCAGACATTATCACGCTCCACCATGAGATCCAGCAGTTCTTCACTGGTTTCATCAGGATAGCAGTAAAGCACCCGCAGCCATTCGACACCCGGAATGTCAGCACACTTGCGCATCAGAGAGGGAAGCGTGGAATGAGCATGGGTTTCTGTGCCGTAACGGGTTGTGTCCTGTGCGACCAGAACATGCTCCTTGACGCCTGCCTCTGCAAAACTGCGAACTTCCTTGAGGATGGCATCCTCGTTTCTGGAGCGGTAGTTGCCTCGAATCAGGGGGATTGCACAAAATGTGCAGTGATTGGAGCAACCTTCGCCGATGCGGATGTAGGCGGAATAATCCGGCGTTGAAAGAACACGCTGATGTTCAAAAAAGACATGTGGATCCTTGATGGACATATATCGCTCACCGGTCTGCAGAACATGCTCAACCGCCTCGGGCAGTTTATCGTATTGATTGACACCAAGAAGAATATCAATCTCGGGGATATCTGCCATCAATGCGGAGGCGTAGCGCTGTGCGAGACAACCGGTTACCACGAGCAGACGACATTTTCCCGTCTGCTTGTATTGTGCCATTTCAAAGATGCCATCGATGGACTCTGTCTTGGCCGGATTAATGAATGCGCAGGTGTTGACTATGATAATATCGGCCTCGGGCAGGTCGGAGGTGATCACATAACCATGATCCCTCATCAGCCCGAGCGCAATTTCTGCATCGACAAGGTTCTTGTTGCAGCCGAAGAAATCCAGGCCGACTTTCAACATTTTCTCCATGAAAAGTCCTTTCAATCAGGAAAGTATTAGAAAAATCCTTACCTCAATGTACATCTTATCATATCCCATACTGCTTGTCTATGAAATCAGTTATTCGGATGAGATTCATAAAGCATATATTACTTACTGTTCTTGATGTTTAATTTCCAAATCCCGTAGTAGTTGGTCCTGCCGCCAAAGCCCTCTTTTTGTGCGGCAAGGCCTTCGTTAAGATAAATATGGCCATGTTCTGTCGATATACCAAAATCTAGCCAAAGTTTATTGGATTGGTATTTCTCTATAATCGTAGCAACAGTCAAATCGAGAGCACCTATTTTTCTTGCTTCTTCATCTGCGGCCATGTATTGGGTATGGATCACCTGACCATATTCATATATTACACATCCTGCTATGATTTTTCCGCACATTAATGCACCGAAAAGATGGATGTTATCAGGAAATCTGTCGTGGAGAAGTTTTAATTCTTCTGCTGAATGAACAGCATGTGTGCCATGCCTGCACTCCAGGACCTCGTTTTCAAGTGCAATAAATTGTTGATATGAGTCAAAATCTTGAAGAATTTTAATCTCCACGCCTTCTCTCCGTGCTCTTGAGATCTGCGCTTTTCTGCCTTTGGGCATTTTCAGTGGAGAAGAAAGATTGACAACAGTCGACACATCTACTGTTTCAAGATTTGCTCCATTTGCAAATAAAGCAAACCAATCTTCTTCAGCAGGCTGCTGATGATAAATATGCGGAATGGTCTTATATGTAATAGCCTCCCATCTCTGAGTGAAAGCGTAATGAATCAGCTTATCAAAGCACTCATTCATAGTATGCTGCTTCATTTTTTCATTGGTTATAAATCCACCGAATGTTAGCCCAGCATGGGAGAACAATGCCCCATCTTTTTCGCATGCGGGAAGCAGTGCGATGAGATCACCATCATTATACATCATCAAAGAATGATCAAGAAAACGATCCCGATGATAATCCATATAATTTCTGTCAAACATAAACATAGGATTCTTGCTGGTGCGATTGAATTGATTCCATGTTTCTTTTTCGTTATCTGAATATCTGTTGATTTTTATCATTCTTAGTACACCTTTTCGAATTTTTAACTGTTTTGATGGAAAAAGACATTCCGGGTTTTCTTATCCGCCATAAAGTGATTCTTTTCATAGACTGGTTGGGCATCATTATGCTGATAGACTCTGTTTTCCCATAAAGAGGCTCATAATACCTTTTCCTGCAAGATATAGAGCGGTCAGAATACAAGCAGTATTGGTTACGAGAAGATTGGTCATTCGAAACACTCCGAGCGTCCAGTCATACTGAACCGGACAGAGAAGGAGAACGAACAGAAGAATCCAGCCGACCCGTTTCAAGGAAACGGGGGAGTTAAAGAATGTGATGAAAGGAAGAAGCAGAAGAATCAGGGAGTAATCACCCTGCTGTCCTGTGGAAAGAACGACTGCAAGGAGAAGCAGAAGCTGCTTCTGCCACACTTCATGCAGTTTCCAGGCACCGATTGCAGCAACGGCAACCAGGAGATAATTGAGCCAGCCAGCGGAAAGATGAAGCCCGGGGAAGATGGTTGCTGCTGTTAATCCCAGATTGCCGTCCTTGTATGCTTCAGCATGCAGGGAGAGGTTGGTTAGAAGAGCGTTTATATTGCTGCCGATGTCGCCCTCCAGCCAGAAAAAGGGAAGGATTGCAAGGAGAAGCGTATAGAGAACAAGAAACACCAGGTCTTTGAACTGCTTTTTATAGATCAGTACGATTCCAAGGATTGCGGGGACAATTTTCAGGGTTGCTGCAAAACCGAGGGCGATGAGTGCAAAATGCCGCTGAGCCGCAGACTTTGCATCATATTTCAGCAGAAAAACAAAGGACAGGGCAGCCGTCAGTATGATCTCGTTGCAGCGATCCAGATTCAGGAGCATGATGCATGAGAAGAAGACGGAAAGGAGCAGAAGGAGCTTTCCGGATTCTGTGCGTTTGCTGGCACGATAGAGGACATAGAAGAGAAGGCCTACCCAGAAAATCACGATTACGAGGAAAATGATAGAGGGCAGGGGAAAATACCTGGCATCATAGGAGGTATAAATGTCTTCGACATCGTACTCAAACAGAAAAGAAGCAGGGTAAAGAATCAGATAGGCGATCGGAAGGTAATTCCGTGCAGGCAGATATCCCCAGGTATAGGGGGACTTTCCCACGGTCATGTAAACGGTATTGAAATAGTCCATGAACCAGTCCGTGGCATTGGAGAAAAAGACGCCTGTCTGGTTTCCCTCTGGATCCTGGGCAAAAAGGACATACCAGACAAGAAAAAGGCCGAGCGTGAGAAATGAAAACAGCAGAATATCCCAGTTCTTTTTGATGTTGTTCATGGCTGCCGCGCCAACACAGTGGCACTTACCTTCCTTTCAGAGCGAAGAAATGATCAGGGTGCAGAAACAGCGTCTGCATGGCAGACGAGTACGGGAACATCAGACGCCTTCCGAATCGCCCTCTTCTTCGTCATAGTATTCTTCTTCGTCGTAGTATTCTTCCTCTTCGTATTCTTCGTCGCTGTATTCTTCTTCCTCGGCATAGGAATAGATGGGATCCGCGGTTTCAATTGCAATGCGCCAGGTCAGGCCTTCCGGAAGAACGGTTCCGCATGGAGCGGAAGCATATTGGTTTTCTGCCTGCTTTGCAGTAGCAAGCATGATGTCTCCTTCGCCATCCACAGAGAAGTGGATTTCATAGGAATGGCCGGCGAGAATGTTGAGCGCAGGGAAATAAACCAGATTCATCTCATTTTCCTTGAAATAACGACCGGAAGTCGTCTGAGAAGCAACGGTTTCCTGCGTTGCAGAATCGACGACGCTGACGATGAGATCGGAAAATGACTGTGTGCTGTTGCGGGAAGGCCAGAATTCAACAAGTTCCAGCGCCATGTCATCACCGGGTGTCACGGAGACAGCACAGACCTGACCGGAAGACTGTGCTTCACGCAGGGAAACAGCGGTCTCAGAGGATGGAGCTGACAGAGGCGTGGCATCCCAGAACTCAAGGTAAGCTTCGTATCCGGAATGGATCATTCTACGGATCGCTTCATTGAGATAGGACTTATGGATATAGATTCTCCTGCTGAGCGGGAAATAGGCATCGCGCAGATACTCCACCAGCTCATGGGCATATTCATCGCGCTCATTTCCCCAAACATTGTAGCCTTCATCATAGAAGACCATTTTTGTCTGGTTGGTTTTCAGGGCTTCAAGTTCCTTGTCGCCCAGGCCTTCCCATGTCCAGGGAGATGAGCAGGCGGCACCATAGTCAATCGGGCGGTCAATGTCAATCGAAGTGGTGAAGAAGTCGGTGAAATGGATTTTCTCGCCGGTATCGGTTACGACATCAACCAGTTCCAGCTCTTCGGTGTTATGGTCAGTGAGACCTGCCTTGGCGATGATTTCCGGCGTCTTAACAACAGACGGAAGATACGGATAGACAAACTGGCCCATGAGGAAAAGACCGCAGGCGCAGGCAATGTAGGCAAGAGGGTTCTTCCAGTGACGGAAGGGAAGACGGACTGCCCAGCCGAGGATCAGGCAGGCTGAAAGAGAGGCGGCACAGATGAAATGCAGTGCGTGGAAATTGTCGAACCCCCGCATGGCAATTGAAATGGTTGAGAAGAAATAGGCAAGGCCGAGGAAGGGAGATTTGAAACAGAAAAGAAGGCTGACAACCACCGGCCCGACAGTATGCAATACTGCAGCGAGTGTATCCAGAGAAAAATTGCCGGAAAAAAGTGCACTGATGGATCTTTGCAGATATCCCATAAAGGAGGGAAGGAAATCCAGGAGGGTTCCCCATGCATCAGTTCCGAAGCCTCCCGTATACTGGGAGTAGATATCGACATTCAGCGTGTAGACACTGAAAATGAAATTCTGGATGTTTCCGGTGAAAGCATACCAGCCCATTAGGATGACCCAGGGAAGAAGGACGCAGAGAAGAAGCCGGCCGTCGTCACGGAGCACCTGCCTGCGGACCTGTGCACGCTGCTCTTTGGGTGTCTGGACAGCAACCATCCAGATCTGATGAAGGAATACACCGACAGCGACAAAGGCAATCGAGTAGGCAGAGGAAAAAACACAGCCGAAGGAGAGGAGAATGGAGACCGAAATCCAGATGCAGCTGGACAGCATCAGACGCTTGGTTTTTGCATAGCACAACAGTTCAAGCAGAAGAATGACATGACCGATACCTGCCCAGTGCTCAGAAATCATCATGGAACCATTTGAATACAGGCCCAATTCGGTCAGATAAAGCAGTGGGAGAAGAATCAGAGCGGCAGGATTGATGTGTTTTCTGTAACGGAAGAAGAGGCCGGTCCACAGTGCTGACCACAGAATATACATACAGAATCTGTACATATAGGGATTGTGCGGATGGACAAGGAGCGTAATGACGGCCGAAATGTAATAGGAAAAGGGCATGTGCTGGGATACCGTCACTTTGTACATCTCT